>NZ_BAAHAF010000073.1:0-5833 GCF_054777815.1 Angustibacter speluncae
GCTCGGCCGCCTCGCGGGCGGCGCGCTCGGCCTCGCGGCGGGCGCGACGGGTCAGCGGCGCCCCGCCCGGTGCGTCGGTGCCGGGCGGGCCGTCGGGGGTGTCGTCGGGATCGGTGCTCACGGGGACGTGCCGAGCGGTCCTCAGACCTCCAGGAGCTCGGACTCCTTGTGCTTGAGCAGCTCGTCGACCTTGTCGACGTGCTGCTTGGTCAGCGCCTCGAGGTCCTTCTCGGCGCGGGTGCCCTCGTCCTCGCCGACCTCGCCGTCCTTGACCAGGCGGTCGAGCTCCTCCTTGGCCTTGCGGCGGATGTTGCGCACCGAGACCTTGGCGTCCTCGCCCTTGGTGCGGGCGAGCTTGATGTAGTCCTTGCGGCGCTCCTCGGTGAGCGAGGGCAGCACGGCGCGGATGACGTTGCCGTCGTTGGAGGGGTTCACGCCCAGGTCGGACTCGCGCAGCGCCTTCTCGACCTCGGCCATCGCCGACCGGTCGTAGGGCGTGATGAGCACGGTGCGGGCCTCGGGGATGTTGAACGAGGCGAGCTGCTGCAGCGGGGTCGGCGCGCCGTAGTAGTCGACGGTGATCTTGGCGAACATGGCCGCGTTGGCCCGGCCGGTGCGGATGGCCGCGAAGTCGTCCTTGGCCACCTCGACGGCCTTGTCCATCTTCTCCTCGGCCTCGAGGAGGGTCTCGTCGATCATCGTGGCTGGCTCCTTCGTCTCGTCGTCGTCTGCTCGTGGTGCCGCCGGGCACCGGGGAGGGTGCGGTGCTCAGCCGGCGACGACGAGCGTCCCGATCTTCTCACCCCGCACCGCCCGCGCCACGTTGCCCTCGCCCTCGATGCCGAACACCACCATCGGCATCCGGTTCTCCATGCACAGGGCGAACGCGGTGGCGTCGGCCACCCGCAGGTTCTGCTGCAGGGCCTCGTTGTAGGTGATCGTCTCGATCGGCGTCGCCGTCGGGTCGGTGCGCGGGTCGGCGGTGTAGACCGCGTCGACGCCGTTCTTGCCCATCAGGACGACCTCGCACTTGGTCTCGAGCGCCCGCTGGGCGGCGACCGTGTCGGTCGAGAAGAACGGCATGCCGGCGCCGGCGCCGAAGATGACCACGCGGCCCTTCTCCAGGTGCCGGATCGCCCGCCGCGGGATGTACGGCTCGGCGACCTGCCCCATCGTGATCGCGGTCTGGACGCGGGTGTCGACACCCTGCTTCTCGAGGAAGTCCTGCAGCGCCAGGCAGTTCATCACGATGCCGAGCATGCCCATGTAGTCGGCGCGGGCACGGTCCATACCTCGCTGCTGCAGCTCGGCGCCGCGGAAGAAGTTGCCGCCGCCGACGACGATCGCGACCTGGGTGCCGCCGCGCACGACCTGGGCGATCTCCTGGGCGAGCCCGGCCACGACGTCGGGGTCGACGCCGACCCGCCCGCCGCCGAACGTCTCGCCGGACAGCTTGAGCAGCACCCGGCGGTAGCCGCCCTCGGGCCGCCCGGGGGCGACCTCGGGGCTGGTCGTGGTGGTCACGTGGCGGGCTCCTCTCGGGTCGCGGTCAGTCTGCCCTACCCCGCAGGGGCCGGGACGTGCGTCGACCCCGCCGTCCGGGCGGACGACGGGGTCGACGAGGAGCTCAGTTGCCGACGCGGAAGCGGGCGAACTGCGTGATGGAGGTGCCGGCCTCCTCGAGGACCTTGGCCACGGACTTCTTGTTGTCCTTGGCGAACGGCTGCTCGAGCAGCACGTTGTCCTTGAAGTAGGAGTTGACGCGGCCCTCGATGATCTTGGGTAGCGCCTGCTCCGGCTTGCCCTCCTCGCGGGCGGTCTCCTCGGCGATGCGGCGCTCGGCGTCGACGGTCTCCGCCGGCACGTCCTCGCGGGCGAGGAAGATCGGCGACATCGCGGCGGCGTGCATCGCGACGTCGCGGCCGATCTCGCCGGCCTCGGTGCTGGTGGCGACCAGGACGCCGATCTGCGCGGGCAGGTCGGGGTTGGTCTTGTGCAGGTACGACGACACCTGGGCGCCCTCGACGCGCGCCACGCGACGCACCTCGACCTTCTCGCCCAGGGTGGCGGCCGCGTTGGTGACCAGGTCGCCGAGGGTCTCGTCGCCGACCTTCGCGGCCAGCAGCGTCTCGACGTCGGCGGCGCCGGTGGCGACCGCGGTGTCGAGCACCTGCTGGGCGAGGGCGCCGAACTTGTCGTTCTTGGCGACGAAGTCCGTCTCGCAGTTGATCTCGACCAGGGTGCCGACGCCACCGTCGACGTGCGCGGCCACCAGGCCGTCGGAGGCGCTGCGGCCCTCGCGCTTGGTGACGCCCTTCAGGCCCTTGACCCGCAGGATCTCGACGGCCTTGGTGCGGTCGCCGTCGGCCTCGTCGAGGGCCTTCTTGACGTCGAGCATGCCGGCGCCGGTCTGCTCGCGCAGCGCCTTGATGTCAGCGGCGGTGTAGTTCGCCATGGGTGGGTCTCACCTCTCGTGCTCGTGGGGAGCGCGCGCCCGCGCGGTGGGCGCGGGCGCGCGCGTGGTCGTGACGGCTGCTGCCGCTCAGGCCTTGTCGTCGGCCTTCGGCTCGGCGACGCCCTCGGCCTCGGCGGCCGGGGCGGCGTCCTGACCCGGGACGGCGGCGGCCTCGGCGGCCTGCGGGGCCTCCTCGGCCTGGGCGGCGGCGGTCTCGGCGTCCTGGCCGGCACCGGCCTCGGCCGGGGCGGCCTCGGCGGCGGTCTCGGCCTTGGTGCCCTCGGTGGCGCCGGTCTGGGCCTGCGCGCCCTCGAGCAGCTCGCGCTCCCACTCGGCCAGCGGCTCGTCGGCGCCGACCTGCTCGGCGCCGGCCTCGCGGGCGCCGGAGCGGGCGATCAGGCCCTCGGCGACGGCGTCGGCGATGACGCGGGTCAGCAGGGTGACCGAGCGGATCGCGTCGTCGTTGCCCGGGATGCGGTAGTCGACCTCGTCCGGGTCGCAGTTGGTGTCGAGGATCGCGACGACCGGGATGCCCAGCTTCTTGGCCTCGTCGACCGCCAGGTGCTCCTTCTTGGTGTCGACGATCCAGACCGCCGACGGCACCTTGGCCATGTCGCGGATGCCGCCGAGGGTGCGCTCGAGCTTGTCCTTCTCGCGGCGCATCATCAGCAGCTCCTTCTTGGTGCGGCCGGACGCTGCGACGTCGTCGTAGTCGACGAGCTCGAGCTCCTTGAGCCGCTGGAGCCGCTTGTTCACGGTCTGGAAGTTGGTGAGCATGCCGCCCAGCCAGCGCTGGTTCACGTAGGGCATGCCGACGCGCGCGGCCTGCTCGGCCACCGGCTCCTGGGCCTGCTTCTTGGTGCCGACGAACAGGATCGTGCCGCCGTGGGCGACGGTCTCCTTGACGAACTCGTAGGCGCTGTCGATGTAGGTCAGCGACTGCTGCAGGTCGATGATGTAGATGCCGTTGCGCTCGGTGAAGATGAAGCGCTTCATCTTCGGGTTCCAGCGACGGGTCTGGTGCCCGAAGTGGACGCCGCTCTCCAGCAGCTGACGCATCGTGACGACGGCCATGCCGACGCACTCCCTCCGCGCCGCGGGCACAGCCCAGCCGGCGCAACTCGGTTCCCGGACTCCCACCGTGGGGTCCGCCTGGTGCCCTGCGACCCGCCCCACCGGATGACCCGGACCTCGGGGCGCGCCCCCTCGCTCGGCGAGGGTGATGAGGGCACGCGAATTCGGCCGACACGGGTCGGCCGTGCTCCCAGGGTACGACGCGGGGGTACCGCGGCGGAAATCGCGTCGGTGCCGTCGAGGGGCGCCGTCGAGGGGCGGTGTCGAGACGCCGCGCCCGGCTCCGACGTCCCGGCATGGACACCCCCGCACCTGCTCCCTCCACCGACCCCGTCGTCACCGAGGTCCTGACCTGGCTCGACGGCTGCGCCCACCAGCTCGTCGGCCTGCTCGACGGCCTCGACGAGGCCGCGCTCCGTTCGCGCCCGCTGCCGTCCGGCTGGTCGCCGCTCGGCCTGCTCGGGCACGTCCGCGACAGCACGGTGTTCTGGCTGCACGACGTGCTGCTGGGGCACCCCGTCCCGTTCGACGACGCCGACGACGTCTGGGACGACGACCCGTCCGCCCCCGCCGCCGAGGTGGTCGCCGGGTACCTCGACACCCACCGCCGCGCGGTCGACGGCGTCCGCGCGCTGGTGGCGGGCGACCCGCCCGCGTGGTGGCCCGAGGGCGCCTGGGGCGGGTACCGGCAGGACACCGTGCTCGGCGTCCTGCTGCACCTGCTGGCCGACAACACCGCGCACGCCGGCCAGCTGGCCGTCGTGCGCGAGCTCGCCGACGGCGGCGTCTGGGACCACGGCACCGGCGCCGTGCGGCGCCCGACCGGGTGAGCGTGGGAGCCTGCCCGCATGGCTCTGGTGCAGCGCATGCGCGGGTTCGGCACGACGATCTTCGCCGAGATGTCGGCGCTGGCCGCGCAGACCGGGGCGGTCAACCTCGGGCAGGGCTTCCCCGACACCGACGGCCCCGCCTCGCTGCTCGAGGGCGCGGTGCAGGCGGTGCGCGGCGGGCAGAACCAGTACCCGCCCGGACGCGGCGTGCCGGCGCTGCGCGAGGCCGTCGCCCGGCACCAGCGGCACTGGTACGGCCTCGAGGTCGACCCGGGCACCGACGTGCTGGTGACCGTCGGCGCGACCGAGGCGATCGCGGCGTGCGTCCTCGCGCTGTGCGAGCCGGGCGACGAGGTGGTCGTGCTCGACCCCACCTACGACAGCTACCAGGCGACGATCGCGCTGGCCGGGGCGGTCGCCCGCCCGGTGCCGCTGCTGCCGCCGACCTTCGCCCTCGACGAGGACGCCCTCGCGGCCGCGTTCTCGGACCGCACCCGGCTGGTGCTGCTGAACACCCCGCACAACCCGACCGGACGCGTGCTGTCGGCCGACGAGCTCGCGGCCGTGGCGCGGCTCGCGCAGCGGCACGACGCCGTCGTCGTGAGCGACGAGGTGTACGAGCACCTCGTCTTCGACGGCGGCCGGCACGTGCCGGTCGCGTCGGTGCCCGGCATGGCCGACCGGACGCTGACCATCGGCTCGGCCGGCAAGACCTTCTCGGTGACCGGCTGGAAGGTCGGCTGGGTGAGCGGCCCGGCCGAGCTGGTCACGGCGGTCACGACGGTGAAGCAGTTCCTCACCTTCGTCGGCAGCGGCCCGTTCCAGCCCGCCGTCGCCGACGCCCTGGGCGCGCCGGACGAGGAGTTCGCCGCCCGCGCCGACGACCTGGGTCGCCGCCGCACCCTGCTGGCGGACGGGCTCGCCGACGTCGGGTTCGAGGTGCACCGCCCCGAGGCGGGGTACTTCGTCGTCGCCGACGCGGCGCCGCTCGGTTGCACCGACTCGCTGTCCTGGTGCCGCGAGCTGCCGCACCGGGCCGGCGTGGTGGGCATCCCGGTGCAGGTGTTCTGCGCCGACCCCGAGCCCGTCCGCACGCTCGTGCGCTTCGCGTTCTGCAAGCGGCCCGAGGTGCTGCAGGACGCCGTCGAGCGCCTGCACGCGCTCCGCCCCTAGGGCTCCTTGCGCCGGGTGACCTCGTCGGCCGCGTCGAGGCGCACCTCGTCGGGGACGCGCCCGTCGGTGCCGCGGGCGGCGTCGGTGTCGGGGAGCACGACCACCTGGTCCGCGCCGTCCGGCTCGAGCAGGTGGTCGGCCGGACGCGGTCCGCGGTAGACGGGGACGGCGCGACCGGTCCGCGGGCCGGCCGGGGCGGTCGGTGCGGCGGGGCGTGCGGGTCGTCGCGGCGACGTCGCCGCCAGCCGCGAGGCGAGCACCCCGTACTCCCCCATCAGGCGGTCGACGTCGGTGCAGTACA
>NZ_BAAHAF010000074.1:0-68521 GCF_054777815.1 Angustibacter speluncae
CGCGGTGGTCGCCGCCTCGGGCGCCCGGCTCGGCGCGGGCCTGACCCCGCGGGTCGCCCCGCCGCCGGACGCGGTGCTGCGCACCGACGGGCCCTACGCGGTGTCGCGGCACCCGCTCTACGCCGGCCTGCTCGTGGCCGCGACGGGGGCTGCGGTGCTCCGCCGGCGCCGGGAGCCGCTGATCGCGCTGGCGCTGCTGTCCGGCGTCCTGCACGTCAAGGCCGGGGCCGAGGAGCGCGAGCTGCGCTGGCGGTTCGGCGCCGCCTTCGACACCTACGCGGCCCGCACGCCGCGGCTGCTGCCGGGCCTGCCGGCGGTCGGAGCCGCGCTCAGATCGACGGCGTCTCGATCTCGCCGATGACGTCGACGGGACGCACCCGCCCCTCCGCCAGGTCGTAGACCGTCCCGACGATCGCGAGCCGGCCGCTGCGCACGGCGTCGGCGACCAGGGTCGAGCGGTCGTGCAGCAGCCGGCCGGTCTGGCGGACGTGCTCGACGAGCACCTCGTCGGGGCCGGCCGCGCCCTGCGCCCGCGCGGCCATGATCGACGGCGTCACCCGCTCGACCAGGTCGCGCAGGTACCCGCCCGGCATCCGCCCGGAGTCGACGGCGTCGAGGGACGCCCGCACGGCGCCGCAGCTGCCGTGCCCGAGCACGACCACAAGCGGCACCTCGAGCGCCGACACGGCGAACTCGACCGAGCCGAGCACGCTGGTGTCGACGACGTGGCCGGCGGTGCGCACGACGAACAGGTCGCCGAGGCCGCGGTCGAAGACGATCTCGGCCGCCACCCGCGAGTCGCCGCAGCCGAACACCAGCGCGAACGGCTTCTGGGCGTCGGTCAGCTCGCTGCGCCGCTCCGCGCTCTGCCCGGGGTGCAGCAGGTCGTCGCGGACGAACCGGTCGTTGCCGGCGAGCATCTCCTGCCACGCCTCGGCGGGGGTGGACGGGCGCGTCTCGGGTGTCTGCACGGCCCCGATCCTGCCAGCGTCCGCCGGACCGCCGTGGCAGGGTGGCGGCATGGACGCGCTGCAGAAGCGGGACGACTTCTCCTTCGACGGGATCCTGCACCGGGTGGTGCAGCACGCCATCGAGGGCATCGGCCCGTTCAAGGGCGCCCGCGAGCTCGTCGACCCGTTGTACCGCAAGGGCCTGCACACTCAGGCGGTCGTCGACCGCGTCGTCCGCGGGCAGGTGACCCAGGCCACCGTCCAGGGCGCGGTGTCGGGCGTCGGCGGCCTGGTGACCGCGCTCGCCGGCCTCGCACCGGCGACGGCGGCCGCGTTCTTCGTCCAGGCCCGGCTGGTGGCCGCGATCGCCCACGCGCACGGCCACGACCTCGACGACCCCCTCGTCCGCGACCGGATCGCGCACCTCGTGGGTGCGAGCGGCGCGTCGGCGGGGGCGCAGAAGGTGGCCCGCGACGTGGGCGAGCGGGCCGCCAGGAGCGTCATCCCGAAGGTGCAGGCCCGGGCCGCCGCGCGGGTCGCCACCCGGGCCGCGACGGGCAGGGGCGGCGGCGTGATCGCCACCCGGGTGGCCGGGGCGTCGGCGGGCCGGGCGATCCCCGTCGTGGGTGCGGCGGTCGGTGGCGCCATCGACCTCGCCATCACCCGGCGGGTCGCCGAGAAGGCCCGCCGCGAGTTCGGTCCTCCCCGCTGACGCGGGCGGGGCTCAGGCGTCGACGTCGGCCCGGCGCTGGATGGTCATGGCGACCGGCTTCGAGGTCGAGGCGAAGAAGTCGTTGCCCTTGTCGTCGACCACGACGAACGCGGGGAAGTCCTTCACCTCGATCTTCCAGACCGCCTCCATGCCGAGCTCGGGGTACTCGAGCACCTCGACCTTGGTGATGCAGTCCTGCGCCAGCCGCGCCGCGGGCCCGCCGATCGACCCGAGGTAGAACCCGCCGTGCGCCCGGCAGGCGTCGGTCACCTGCTGCGAGCGGTTGCCCTTGGCCAGCATCACCATCGAGCCGCCCGCGGCCTGGAACTGCTCGACGTAGGAGTCCATCCGGCCCGCGGTCGTCGGGCCGAACGACCCGGACGCGTAGCCCTCGGGCGTCTTGGCCGGACCGGCGTAGTAGACGGCGTGGTCCTTGAGGTACTGCGGCATCGGCTGCCCGGCGTCGAGCAGCTCCTTGATCTTCGCGTGGGCGATGTCGCGCGCGACCACGAGCGAGCCGGTGAGCGAGAGCCGCGTCTTCACCGGGTGCTTGGTGAGCTCGGCGAGCACCTCGCTCATCGGCCGGTCGAGGTCGATCTGCACGACGTCGCCGTCGGCGGCCAGGTGCTCGTCGGTGGTGTCGGGCAGGAACTGCGCGGGGTCGCGCTCGAGCTGCTCGAGGAACACGCCCTCGGCGGTGATCCTCGCCTTCGCCTGCCGGTCGGCCGAGCACGACACCGCGATCGCGACGGGGCACGACGCGCCGTGCCGCGGCAGCCGGACGACGCGGACGTCGTGGCAGAAGTACTTGCCGCCGAACTGCGCGCCGATGCCGAAGCCCCGCGTCAGCTCGAGCACCTGGAGCTCGAGGTCGAGGTCGCGGAACGCGTGGCCGGACGGCGAGCCCTCGGTGGGCAGCGTGTCGAGGTACTTCGCCGAGGCGTACTTGGCCGTCTTCAGGGCGAACTCGGCGCTGGTGCCGCCCACCACGATCGCCAGGTGGTACGGGGGGCAGGCCGAGGTGCCGAGCGAGCGCAGCTTCTCGTCGAGGAACGCCAGCATCCGCTGGGGGTTCAGGACGGCCTTGGTCTCCTGGTACAGGAACGACTTGTTCGCCGAGCCGCCACCCTTGGCCATGAACAGCAGCTCGTACTGCTGCTCGTGGCCGGGCTTGGTGTCGGCGTAGAGCTCGAGCTGCGCCGGCAGGTTCGAGCCGGTGTTCTTCTCGTCCCACATCGTCAGCGGGGCGAGCTGGGAGTACCGCAGGTTGAGCCGCGTGTAGGCGTCGAACACCCCTCGCGACAGGGCCTCCTCGTCCGTGCCGTACGCGTCGTCGAGCGGACGCAGCACCTGCCCGCCGCGCTTGCCCATCACGATGGCGGTGCCGGTGTCCTGGCACATCGGCAGGACCCCGGCCGCGGCGATGTTGGCGTTCTTCAGCAGGTCGAGCGCCACGAACTTGTCGTTGGCCGACGCCTCGGGGTCGTCGACGATCCGCCGCAGCTGCGCCAGGTGAGCCGGTCGCAGGAAGTGGGCGATGTCGTGCATCGCCTCGTCGGCGAGCAGGCGCAGCGCCTCGCCGGAGACCTCGAGGAAGGACCGGCCGTCCGGGCCCTCGACCGTGCGCACGCCCTCGGTGGTGAGCAGCCGGTACGCCGTGCCGTCGTCACCGGTGGGCAGCATGTCGGTGTAGTCGAACTCGGGCACGGCGGTCTCCTGCGGTCAGGCGGGCGGGACGCCCCTCAGCCTAGGTCCGCACCGTCGACGCTCATCAGCAGGCAGGTCGAGGTGGCGTGCGCGACGAGCCGGTCGCGGGCGTCGAGCACCTGCGCCTGGCCGAGCGCCGTGCGGCGGCCCCGGGACAGCACGGTGCCGACGACCCGCAGCTCGTCGCCGCCCGCGCGCACGGGGCGCAGGTAGGTGCAGGTGAGGTCGACCGTGGTGTAGCCGACGCCGACCGGGAGCGTGGTGTGGACGGCGCACGCCGCCCCGGTGTCGAGCATCGTGGCGAGCACGCCGCCGTGCACCGTCCCGAGCGGGTTGAGGTGGAACTCCTGCGGGCGCAGCGAGAACACCACGCGTCCGTGCGAGAACTCGACCGGCTCCAGGCCGAGCGTGTCCATGACCGGCGGACGCGGGAGCGTGCCCGCCCCGATCGCCTCGAAGACCTCGAGCCCGCTGAGCCGGCCGATCGCCGGCGCGCTCGCCGCGGGGTCCTGCCAGGTGTAGGTGCGCTCGCGGGTGGTCGTCCCGGGCTGCGTCTGCGTCATGGACGCAGCGTGCTCGGTCTTGCCTGGGTCTGTCAACCAGACCTAGCCTGGCGTGATGACGACGGCACCCGAGCGGCCCGAGGCGCTGCGCTGGTCGACCGAGAACTGCTCGATCCAGCGCGCGCTCGCCCAGCTGGGGGAGAAGTGGACGTTCCTGGTGATGCGCGAGGTGTTCCAGGGCGTGCGCCGCTTCGACGACCTGCGGGTGCGCACCGCGGTGCCGCGGCAGGTGCTGAGCGACCGGCTCGACGCGCTCGTGCGGGACGGCGTGCTGCGGCGCGAGCCCTACCGCGACCCCGGCTCGCGCACCCGGTACGAGTACCGCCTCACCGACAAGGGGCTCGACGTCTACCCGGTGCTGGTCGCGCTGATGGCCTGGGGCGACCGCTACCTCGCGGACGACACCGGTCCCGCCGCCGAGTTCGTGCACCGGGGCTGCGACGAGCCCGTGCACCTCGAGATGCGTTGCGCCGCAGGCCACGTGGTCGAACCGCGTGCTGTCGGTGGCAGGCCCGGGCCCGGCGCTCTACCTCTGGCTCGCTGACGCTCGCGCGGTCGGGCTCCGAGGGGGTCGACTCCTCCCACCTCGACTCGCTCGCTGGCGCTCCCTCGCTCGGCGCGCCGGAGCCGACCGAGCCCGACCTACCTCTGCCTCGCTGACGCTCGCGCGGTCGGGCTCCGAGAGGGTCGACTCCTCCCACCTCGACTCGCTCGCTGGCGCTCCCTCGCTCGGCGCGCCGGAGCCGACCGAGCCCGACCGGCCCTGGCTCGCTAACCCAGCTCAGTGAGCCAGGGCGGGTCGGCCCCGGGCCTGGACACCGTGACCGCGGCGACCCGGGCGGCCAGCTCCAGCACCTCGTGCGTCGTGGGCAGGTCGATGCGCCGCAGGTCGGCGCGCCGCTCGGCGCCGAGCAGGTCGCGCAGCGACAGCGCGTGCACGAGCGCGCCGCTGAACGAGTCGCCCGCACCCACCGTGTCGGCGACGGTCGTGGTGGCCGAGGCGACCTCGACCGTGCCGGCCGCGGTGGCGGCCAGCGCGCCCTCGGCGCCCCGGGTGACCACGACGACGGCCGGGCCGCGCCGCTGCCACTGCCGCGCCAGCTCGAGCGGCGGCGTGCCGGGGGCGAGCCAGTGGGCGTCCTCGTCGCTGAGCTTCACCACGTCGGCGACCTCGACCAGCGCCTCGACCCGTGGACGCACCTGGACGGGGTGGCCCAGCACCCCGGCCCGGATGTTCGGGTCGTACGAGACCGTCGCCCGCTCGCGCGCCGCCCGCAGCAGCGCGAGCACCTGGTCGGCGTTCTGGTCGAGCAGCGCGGCGAACGAGCCGGTGTGCACGCACGCGCTGCCCTCGACCGGCGCGGGCAGCGGGTCGGGCAGGTCGACGTGCAGGTCGAAGGCGTAGGTCGCGGCGCCGTCCGGGCCGATCGTGGCGATCGCGGTGGTGGTGGGTCCCCCGCCGTGCGAGCCCGGCACGAGCCGCACGTGCGAGGCGGCCAGGTGCTCGGCCACGCGCACGCCGCGCTCGTCCTCGCCGAGGCGGGTGAGCAGGTGGGCGTCGTGCCCGAGCCGGCCGAGGGTGAGCGCGACGTTGGCGGGGCTGCCGCCGACGTGCTCGGCGCTCGACCCGTCGGCGGCGACCACGACGTCGACCAGCGCCTCGCCGACCACGGTGACGGTGCTCATCGACGGCCTCTCAGGTGGCGTGGTCGAAGTCGACCGACGCGTACGCGCGCAGCTTGGACAGGTGGTGCTCGGACTCCACGAGCCGGATCGTCCCGGACTTCGAGCGCATCACCAGCGACTGCGTGCGCACGACCTCGCCGCCGTACCGGACGCCCTTCAGCAGCTCGCCGTCGGTGATGCCGGTGGCGACGAAGTAGGCGTTGTCGCTGCGCACCAGGTCGTCGGTGGTGAGCACCGCGTCGAGGTCGAGGCCTGCGTCGAGGGCCTTGGTCCGCTCGGCGTCGTCGGTGGGCCACAGCCGGCCCTGGATCACGCCACCGAGGCACTTGATCGCGCAGGCGGCGATGATGCCCTCGGGCGTGCCGCCGATGCCGAGCATGAGGTCGACGCCGGTGCCGTCGCGGGCCGCCATGATCGCGCCGGCGACGTCGCCGTCGGTGATGAACTTGATGCGGGCCCCGGCCTCGCGGATCTGGCGGGCGAGGTCCTCGTGCCGCGGCCGGTCGAGCAGCACGACCGTGACGTCCTGCGGCTCGGTGCCCTTGGCCTTGGCGAGCCGGCGCACGTTCTCCTTCACCGGCAACCGGATGTCGACCACCTCGGCGGCCGCCGCGCCCGTGGCGAGCTTGTCCATGTAGAAGACCGCGCTCGGGTCGTACATCGTGCCGCGCTCGGCGACCGCGATGACGCTGATCGCGTTGGTCATGCCGAGGGCGGTCAGCCGGGTCCCGTCGATGGGGTCGACGGCGACGTCGCAGTCGGCGCCCGTGCCGTCGCCGACGCGCTCGCCGTTGTAGAGCATCGGCGCCTCGTCCTTCTCGCCCTCGCCGATGACGACCACGCCGTTCATCTCGACCGTGCCCATGAGCGAGCGCATCGCGTTGACCGCGGCGCCGTCGGCGCCGTTCTTGTCGCCGCGACCGACCCAGCGGCCGGCGGCCATCGCGGCCGCCTCGGTCACCCGCACCAGCTCGAGACCGAGGTTGCGGTCGGGGGCCTCGCGCGGGACGGCGAGGCTGTCCGGGATCTGGCTCAACGGGTGCCCTCTCGGTGGGGTGGCGCCACGACGGCGGCTCTGCGGACGGACGGTGACGCGATGCTATCGGCGCCGCGGCGCCTGGGAGGATGGGCAGGGTGAGCACCACGTCCGACCGGCGGCCCGTCCCGCCGGCGCGCGCCCGCGGCGCGTTCACCGTCCGAGACGTCGTGGCGACCCTCCTGCTGATGGCCGTCGTCGTCGGCGGGGTCTACCTGCTGCTGCCGCAGCCGGAGTCCCCGATCACCCAGCCCGTCGACGTCGACGCGGCCGTCGAGGTCGCCGTGGCGTCGGGCGACGTGCCCGTGCTGCTGCCCGACCTCGGCGAGGGCTGGACGGTGACCAGCGCCCGCCGCGAGCGCCCGACACAGGACCAGCCCGCGTCCTGGCACGTCGGGTACCTCACCCCGGCCGAGGAGTACGCCGGCCTCGAGGTCGCGGACGGCGCGACGGCGGCCTGGCGCACCCGGGTCACCTCCGACGGCACGGACGCGAGCACCCAGGACGTCGACGGGACGCCGTGGCAGGTCGTCGAGAGCCTCGACCCGGCGCGCGCCAGCCTGGTGCTCGAGGACGGCGACCGCACGGTCGTGGTCACCGGCTCCGCCCCGCTGGACGAGCTGGTCGAGCTGGCGCGGGCGGCCGTCGCGCCGGGCGCCGAGGTGGACCGACCGGCGGGGTCGACCCCGTGAGCGCCGTCGACCTCGCGCAGGTGCGCGCGGCGCACGAGCGGGTGGCCGCGCACGTGGTGCGCACGCCGGTGCTGCGGTCGGCGGCGCTCGACCGGCTGGTCGGTGCCCCCGCGGTGGCCAAGCTCGAGCTGCTGCAGCACAGCGGGTCGTTCAAGGTGCGCGGTGCGTTCGCGCGGGTGCTGGGTCTCGACGACGCCGCTCGTGCCGCGGGCGTGGTCGCCGTGTCGGGCGGCAACCACGGCCTGGCCGTGGCCCACGCCGCCCGCGTCCTCGGGCTGCGCGCCACGATCGTGCTGCCGGCGTCCGCGCCGCGCGCCACCCTCGCGCGCTGCCGTGCCGACGGCGCCGAGGTGGTCGAGGTCGCCACGATCGGCGAGGGCTTCACCGAGGCCGAGCGGCTCGCCGGGCTCGGCGCCACCTTCGTCCACCCCTTCGACGACGCCGAGGTGGTCGCCGGGCAGGGCGCCGTCGCCCTCGAGCTGCACGACCAGCTCGCCGACGACGAGGTGACCGACGTCGTGGTCTCGATCGGCGGCGGCGGCCTGCTGGCCGGCACGGGCGCGGTGCTCGAGGCGCTGCGTCCGGGCGTCCGGCTCTGGGGCGTCGAGACGGTGGGGGCCGAGGCGATGAGCCGCGCGCTCGCGGCGGGCGAGCCGGTCGACGTCGCGGTCACCTCGATCGCCTCCACCCTGGGCGCCCCGCGGGTCAGCGCGCTGACGCTCGACGCCGCGCGCCGGCACGCGCAGGAGGTGCTCCTGGTGACCGACGCCGAGGCGGTCGGGGCGCTGGTCGAGGTCGCCGACGCCCTGCACCTGGTCACCGAACCGGCCGCGGCCGTCACGGTGGTCGCGGCCCGGCGCGTCGTGGAGCGGGTCGGGCCGTCCGCGCGGGTGGCGGTCGTGCTGTGCGGCGGCAACGTCACCCTCGACGACGTCGCGGCCTGGCGCGCCCGGTTCGCCTGATCCCTTCCGCTACGAACTCGTGGTTGACACGTGTCAGGTCCGTGTTGCACGCTACCTGACACGTGTCAGGTCGGGCGACGGCGCCCGGTGCACGAGGAGGTGGTGGCGGTGGCGGATCTCGGACGGCGGGCGTTCCTCGCGGCGCTGGGGGTGGGTGCGGCCGGCACGGCGCTGTCGTGGCCGCGCCTGACCGCGGCGGACGTGCCGGGGCGCGGCTCGGACGCCCTCAACGTCGCCATCCTCGGCACCGCGCAGGACGCCGCGGCGCGGGCCGACCTGGTGCGGGCGTTCAACGCGGTGCATCCCGACATCCCGGTGCGGGTGCAGGCGATCCAGGGCGCGGACTGGTCGAACTTCTTCGCCAAGGTGCTGACGCTGGTCGCCGCCGGCACGCCGCCGGACGTGGTGGTCGTCGCCACCGAGGGCGCGCAGCTGTTCGCCGACCGGTTGGCCGAGCCGCTGGACGAGTACGTGCGCCGCGACGCCGACGAGGTGCGCGACTACTTCGAGGACGTGCACCCCTCGCTGGTCGAGGCGTTCATGTACCAGGGCAGCCTGTTCCAGCTGCCGATCGACTTCAACGCCGCGAACGTCTACTACAACACCTCGGCGCTGGAGCGGGCCGGCGTCGGGCGTCCGGCCGACGACTGGACCACCGACGACTTCCTCGCCACGCTGCGCGCGATGCGGCAGGGCGCCGAGGGCGCCTTCCGGCCGTACTTCTGGACCAACCGGCTCTGGGGCGGCGTCGTCCCGTGGCTGTACGTCAACGACACCAGCTTCCTGGTCGAGACCCGTTCCGGCGGGGGCGACTGGCTCTGGGACGGCTTCTACGCCGACGACCCGACCCGCTCGACGCGGACGGGCGGGTACCAGTGGCTCGAGCCGAACGCCGAGGACCCGAAGGTCGAGGAGTCGTTCGAGTTCCTGCGCGAGATGGTCTCGGAGGGACTGGGTTCCAGTCCGGCGCAGGGTGGCGGCAACGAGCTCGTCGCCCGGTTCGCGCAGGGGGTGATCGGCATGACGCCCGCCGGCGGCTTCTGGGTGCAGGGCCTGAACGAGGGCGGGATGGCCGAGGACGACTTCGACGTCTCGTTCTTCCCCCGCTGGAAGACCCAGCGGCACCAGTTCGGTGCCGCGGGCTACGCGATGATGAGCACCTCCCAGCGCAAGGACGAGGCGTGGGAGTGGATCAAGTTCTGCTCCACCCGCGAGGCGATGGAGCTGGCGATCCCACGACCGAACACCACGCCCACCCGGCGCTCGATGGTGAACGAGGCGCTGTACAGCGGGCTCGGGCCGAGGCACTGGCAGGTCTTCTACGACACCCTCGACCGCTTCCCGACCACCGGACCCATCCCGGCGCCACCGCAGCAGGCCGCGGTCGAGCAAGCGCTCATCAAGAACGTGCTGTCCGCCGTCACCGGCGGCCCGGGCAGCGTCCGACCCGCGCTGGGCACCATGCAGCGCGACCTCGAGCTCGCCCTGGGGAGGACCTCGTGAGCGCAGCAGCAGTCCACCTCGCCCCCGCGGACCGCGACCAGCGCCGGGCACGGCGCGTCGTCGCCGCGGTCTTCCTGGCGCCCACGCTGCTCGGCCTGCTCGTGTTCACGCTCGTGCCGATCGTCGCGTCGGTGCTGCTCGCGTTCTTCCGCTGGGACGTCATCAGCGACCCCGAGTTCGTCGGCCTCGCCAACTTCGCCGACCTGGTGGGCGACCCGACGGTGCGGGTGTCGTTCCTCAACACCTTCGCCTTCGTCGCCGTCGCGGTGACGCTGCAGCTCGCGGTGGCGCTCGGCCTCGCCGTGCTGGTGCAGTCGCGGATGCCCGGCTGGCTGCGGGCGTTCTTCCGCTCGGCCCTGTTCTTCCCGCTCATCCTCTCGGCGGCCTCGGTGTCGCTGGTGATGGCGTACCTGTTCAACCAGGACTTCGGCCTGGTGAACCGGGTGCTCGGCCTCGTCGGCACGGCACCCGTGCCGTGGCTGACGACCACCTGGGGCGCGGCGGCGGTCGTGGTCATGGTGTACGTCTGGCAGAACTTCGGGTTCTCGTTCCTGCTGTTCGTCGGCGGGCTCGCGAACATCCCCAAGGAGGTCTACGAGGCCGCGTCGATCGACGGCGCGAAGGGCTGGCGCCGGTTCCGCCACGTCACGCTGCCGCTGGTGAGCCCCACCATGCTCGTCGCCTCGGTGACGGCGATCATCAGCGCGCTGCAGATCTTCGACCAGCCGTACGTGCTGACCCGCGGCGGCCCGGGCGACTCGACCCGCACCGCGGTGATGGTCATCTTCGAGTCGGCCTTCCAGCAGCTCGAGTTCGGACGCGCCTCGGCGATCGGCATCGTCCTGACGCTCGTGATCATCGCGATCACCGCGTTGCAGTTCCGTCTCAGCCGTCGATTCGTCTTCTACCAGTGAGGATCCCGCGATGACCACAGCTGTCGTGCCCGCGCCCGTCACGGCGCCGGCCACGCCCCCGGCCGCACCGGTCCGCCGTCGTCGCCGGCCCGGGTGGAGCGGTGCAGGGCGCCTGGCCGTCCTGCTCGTCGCCGCCTTCCTCACGCTCGGGCCGGTGGTCTGGACGGTGTGGACGGCGCTGCACCCGCTGGACGCCGCCACCGGCCGCCCCGTCGCCGGCCTCGGCGCGTTCGCCGACGTGTTCGCCCAGGTCGACCTGCTGCTCCTGGTGTGGAACAGCGCGCTCGTCACCGGCCTGGTCGCCCTCGGGCAGATGGTGACCGCCGCGCTGGCGGGGTACGTGTTCGCACGCATCGACTTCCGCGGGCGAGGTCTGCTGTTCGGCGTGGTGCTCGCGACCATGATGGTGCCGATGCAGGTGACCATCGTCCCGGTGTTCATGATCGTCCGCGGCATGGGCCTGTCGGACACCCTGCTCGCGCTCATCCTGCCGGCGCTGCCGACCGCGTTCGGCACGTTCCTCATGCGTCAGTACTTCCTGGGACTGCCCACCGAGCTCGGCGAGGCCGCCGCGATCGACGGCGCCGGGCCGTGGCGCACGTTCGCGTCGGTCTACGCGCCGCTGGCCGTCCCGGGCATGGCGATCGTCGGGATCCTGGCGTTCAACTACCACTGGAACGAGTTCTTCCGACCGCTCATCCTCACCATCAGCGAGGAGAACTTCACGCTGCCACTGGGTCTGGTGACCCTGCAGGGCAACCTCGGCACCGGCAGCGTCGCCACCGTCCTCGCGGGCGTGGTGCTCTCGATGATCCCCGCGCTGGTGGTGTTCGTCCTCGGCCAGCGCCCGCTGCGCGAGGGCCTGACCGCAGGGAGCAGCAAGTGACCGACCGGCACGCCGATCCGGCCTTCCCGGCCCTGCACGGACGCCCCGCGCGCGGCTGGCTGAACGACCCCAACGGGCTCGCGTTCGTCGACGGCCGCTACCACGTGTTCTTCCAGCACAATCCGCACGACCCGGTGCACCACCGGATCGCCTGGGGGCACGTGTCGTCGGACGACCTGGTGACCTGGCGCGAGGAACCGCTCGCACTCGTCGCCCGCGACGGCGAGCCCGACGCCTTCGGGTGCTGGACGGGGTGCGTGGTGGTCGACGAGGGCGTGCCGACCGCCGTGTACAGCGCGGTCGAGCACGGTCCGGGCGGGCGCGCCGAGGTGCTGCTCGCGCGGGGCTCGGCCGACCTGCGGACGTGGGACCAGGGCAGCAAGCCCGTGGTGGCCCTCCCGGACGACCCCGAGGTCACCGAGGTGCGGGACCCGTTCTGCTTCAGCGCCTTCGGCCGGCGGTGGGCCGTGCAGGGTGCCGGCCGCGAGGGCGGTGCACCTCGCGTGCTGGTGTACGGGTGCGACGACCTGGAGCGGTGGGAGCCCCTCGGCACCCTCGTCGACGGCACCGACCCGGTGGCGGCCGAGGTCGCGCCCGCCGAGGTGTGGGAGTGCCCGAACCTGGTGCCGCTCGGCGACGCGTGGGTGCTCGTGGTCTCGCTGTGGCGCCGGCGCGGCGAGGGTCTGTCGACGCTCGACGGCGTGCGGTACCTGGTGGGCGACCTCGACCTGACCGACGACGGACCGCGGTTCCGCGCGCGCGCCGGCGGGGTCCTCGACACCGCCGAGGCGTTCTACGCGCCCCAGCTGCTGGTCGCGCCGGAGCGGGTGCTGCTGTGGGGGTGGGCCAAGGAGGAGGGGCGCGACGAGGACCACGTCCGGGAGGCGGGCTGGTCCGGTGCCCTCACCTTCGCCCGCGAGCTGGTGCTCGAGGGCGACCGGGTGATGTCGCGTCCGGTGCCGGAGCTGCTCGCGCTGCGCGCCGGCGTGGTCGACCCGTCGGAGCCGTTGCAGCACAACGCGTTCGAGGTCGAGCACCGGGGTGGGTCCGGCGTCCTCGTACTGGTCGACGGGGCCGTCGAGACCGAGGTGCACCGGTGGCACGAGGGCGTCCGGGTGCTCGTCGACGGTTCGGTGGTCGAGGCGTACGCGCCCGACGGCGGGGGCGTCCCGGCCACGCTGCGGCCCTACCCGACGGCGACCTCGCACTGGGTGGTGCGCACCGACGGCGGGGAGCTCAGCGCGTGGCGGCTCGCGGTGCCGTGACGGACCCGCGCTCGACCAGCGGGCAGTCGAGCACGACGTGCTGCGGGGGCGCCGGCTCGCCGGTGAGGTCGGCGAGCAGGCGCCGCATCGCCTCCTCGCCCATCTGCCGGTGCGGCAGCCCGATGGTCGTGAGCGGCGGCGCCATCACCGGGGCGACGTTCTCGTCGTCGTCGTAACCGACGACCGAGAGGTCCTGCGGCACAGCGAGTCCGAGCGTCGAGGCCGCGAGCACGACACCGGCGGCGACGCGGTCGTTGGCGCAGACGACGCCCGTGGGCCGGTCGGCGCGGTCGAGCAGCGCCAGGCCCGCGTCGTAACCCGCCTTGATCTCCCAGCCGGCCGTCACCGGCTCGACGCGGGGGAGCCCGGCGTCCGCGAGCGCCTCGTGGAAGCCCTGCACGCGTCGCTGCGTCGCCACCACGTCGTCGGTGCCGGCGAGCATCGCCACGTCGCGGTGCCCGGCGTCGAGCAGCGCCCGCGCGGCCGCGCGGCCACCACCCACCTCGTCGCACCAGACCGACGTCACCGACTCCTGCGGGTCCCACGCCTGCGCCACCACCGACGGCAGCTCGAGCATCACCGGCGGCGGGCTGAACGGACGCAGCTCCATCGCGGCGAACATCAGGCCGTCGACCTGGCGCTCGCGCAGCAGGTCGAACGAGCGCGCGGTGCGGGCCTCGTCGCGGCGGGTGTCGAGCACGAGGGTCAGGTAGCCCGCAGCGTCGGCGGCGTCCATCGCGCCGGAGAGCAGGCGCCCGCCGAAGGCCGTGGTGACGATGGCGTCGGTGACGACGCCGACGGTGTGCGTGCGGCTGCTGCGCAGGCTGCGGGCCACCGAGTTCGGCACGTACCCGAGCTCGGCCGCGGCCGCGCGGATCGCCTCCTGGTTGGCGGTCGAGACGTTGCCCTCGGCGCGGCCGTTCAGCACCATCGACACCGCCGCGCGGGACACGCCGGCGCGCGCGGCGACGTCGCTCGAGGTCGCCTTGCGTCGCACGGGTCACCCCCTCCCACCTGGCCTGACACGTGTCAGGGTAGCCGAGGTGCGGGTCAGGCGTCCTCGTCGTCCCCGGGGTCGTCGTCCGCGAGGTCGTCCTCGTCCTCGTCGTCCCCGTCGTCGTCCGCCTCGTCGGTGCCGCCGCGGGCGGCGTCGAGCCGCTCCCGGGCGCCGTCGAGCCACTCCTGGCAGCGGTCGGCGAGCGCCTCGCCGCGCTCCCACAGCGCGAGGGAGTCCTCCAGCGGCACGCCGCCGGACTCGAGCCGCTGCACCACGAGCAGCAGCTCGTCGCGGGCCTGCTCGTAGCCCAGGGTGGCGGGGTCGGCCTCGGTCGTCACGACCTCACCCTAGGCGGACGGCGATGAACGACTTGGGCAGCACGCCGAGCACCCGCTCGGTGCGGATCTCGCAGTCCGGGAAGGCCCGCTGCACCTCGCGGCGCGACATCAGCCGGATCGACGCGACGAACTCGGCGACCTGGGCCCGGTCGGGCCGGTGGGTCCAGCCCCACGCGGTGACGAACCGCACCAGGAACCAGCCGAGCAGCGACCCGCGCAGCCGCTCGGGCAGCCAGTGCACGAGCGGACCGATGAGGTGCGGCTCGACCGGGAACCAGCGGTTCGGCGTCTGGCACCAGATCGCGCGCCCGACGCGACGCATCTCGTCGGCCATCCGCAGCTGGTCGGCCAGGTCGCCGACGTGCTCGATCACGGCGTTGGAGTAGGCGAGGTCGAACTGGTCGTCGGCGTAGGACAGGTCGCGCCCGTCGCCGAGGACGAGGCGGGCCCGCGTGCCCTCCGGCACGCCCTCGGGCGGGAAGTTGATGTTCACGACCAGGACGTCGGCGTGCGGCGCGATCCGGTCCCACGTCTCGGGCCGGCCGCCGACGTCGAGCACGGTGCGGTAGGCCTCGTCGGGGAACACCTGGCGGAAGGTGTCGTCGCGGCGGCTGTCGAAGTACGGCCGGAGCCGACGTCGCAGCCGCCGCAGCAGGCTGCCGCTCGGCGCCACCCCGGCCCGCTGCCGGACCTCCTGGACCTCGTCCACGTCCTCGCCCCCGTCCGCTCGCGCCGCTCCGGCCGGCGTCACTGTAGGGCGTCGTCGTCCGCAGCGGTGGCGCGCAGGCCGCCCCGCGCCAGCCGGACCCGCAGCGCGTCGCCCGGCGCGACGGCCGCGGGGTCGAGCAGGACGTGCCCGTCGGCGTCCTGGACGACGGCGTAGCCGCGCTCCAGGGTCGCCAGCGGCGACAGCGCGCGGACCTGGGTGCGCAGGTGCGAGACCTGGTCGGCAGCCCGGTCGAGACGTCCGGCGACGGCGCGGTGGGCGCGGTGCCGGGCGTCCTCGAGCTGGCGGCCGAGGGCGTCGAGCAGGCCCTCGGGGTCGGCCAGCACCGGGCGGTCACGCAGCGCATCGAGCCGGTGCTGCTCGGCGTCGAGCCGGTGGGTGAGGCTGCGCCGCAACCGGTCCCGTGCGGCGCGCACGCCGCCGAGCTCGTGGGCGACGTCCGGCACGATCCGCTTCGCGGCGTCGGTGGGGGTGGACGCGCGCAGGTCGGCCACCAGGTCGAGCAGCGGGGCGTCCTCCTCGTGGCCGATCGCGCTGACGAGCGGGGTGCGGCAGGCGGCGGCGGCGCGGACGAGCGCCTCGTTGCTGAAGGGCAGCAGGTCCTCGAGCGAGCCGCCGCCGCGCGCGACGACCAGCACCTCGACCTCGGGCCGGGCGTCGAGCTCGGCGATCGCGTCGACGACGTTCGTGACCGCGGACCCGCCCTGGACGGCCACGCGGCGCACCTCGAACCGGACGGCGGGCCAGCGGGCGGTGGCGTTGACGACGACGTCGTGCTCGGCGGCGCTGTCGCGGCCGCAGACCAGACCGACGACCCGCGGGGCGAACGGCAGCAGCCGCTTGCGGTCGAGCGCGAACAGGCCCTCGGCCGCGAGCAGCCGGCGCAGGTGCTCGACCTGGGCGAGCAGCTCGCCGACGCCGACCGGGCGCACGTCGTGCACCTGGAACGACAGCCGGCCGCGCTTCTCCCAGTAGTCGGGGGTGGCGCGGACGACCACCCGGGCGCCGGCGACGACGGGGGCCGCCACGGAGTCGAGCACCCGGGTCGACACCGTCATCTGCAGCGACATGTCGACCGCGGTGTCGCGCAGGGTGAGGAAGCACGTGGTCGAGCCGCCGCGGCGGCTCAGCTCGACGACCTGGCCCTCGACCCACACCGACGGCATCCTCGCGACGTACCCGCCGACCTTGGCGCTCAGCAGGCGCACGGGCCACGGCTGCTCGGCCGTGGTCTCGCCGGCGGTGGCCGGGGGGCGGGTGCTCACCCGCGCGACCCTACGGTGCACCTCCGACCTACCATGGACGGGTGACTGCACCGGCGAAGAAGGTCCTGCTCGCGGCCCCGCGGGGGTACTGCGCGGGCGTCGACCGCGCCGTCGTGGCCGTGGAGAAGGCGCTCGAGCACTACGGGGCGCCGGTCTACGTCCGCAAGGAGATCGTGCACAACAAGTACGTCGTGCAGACGCTGGAGAAGCGCGGCGCGGTGTTCGTGCACGAGACCGACGAGGTGCCCGAGGGCGCGATGGTCATCTTCTCCGCGCACGGGGTCTCCCCGGCGGTCCACGCCCAGGCGGCGGTGCGGCAGCTGAAGACGATCGACGCCACCTGCCCGCTGGTCACCAAGGTGCACAAGGAGGCCGTGCGGTTCGCCGGCTCCGACTACGACATCCTGCTGATCGGCCACGAGGGCCACGAGGAGGTCGAGGGCACCGCGGGCGAGGCGCCCGACCACGTCCAGCTGGTCGACGGCCCCGACTCGGTCGACGCCGTCACCGTCCGCGACCCCGACAAGGTGGTCTGGCTCTCCCAGACCACGCTGAGCGTCGACGAGACGATGGAGACGGTGCGGCGCCTGCGCGAGCGGTTCCCGTCGCTGCAGGACCCGCCGTCCGACGACATCTGCTACGCCACCCAGAACCGCCAGGTGGCGGTGAAGAAGATCGCGCCGCAGGCCGACCTGGTCATCGTCGTGGGGTCGGCGAACTCCTCGAACTCGGTGCGCCTCGTCGAGGTCGCGCTCGAGCACGGCGCGCGCACGTCCTACCGCGTCGACACCGCCGACGAGATCGACGAGGCCTGGTTCGAGGGCGTCAGCACGGTCGGTGTCACCAGCGGCGCGTCGGTGCCCGAGATCCTCGTGCAGGACGTGCTGGCGCACCTGGCCGAGCGCGGGTACGGCGAGGTCGAGGAGGTGCGCACCGCGGAGGAGGACCTGCTGTTCTCGCTGCCGAAGGAGCTGCGCCGCGACCTCAAGGCCGCAGCCAAGGGCTGATCAGCCGGCCGACCCGCCCGCGCTGCGGGCCACCGCCTGCAGCGGCACCACCGGTGGCAGCGGCTCGTCGGTGAGGTCGAGCTCGTGCAGGCGGCGGGCCGTGACGAGCACGCGCCGCTCGAGCGTGCCGACGAGCCCGTTGTAGTCCTCGACCGCGCGGTTCAGCGTGCGTCCCAGGCGGCCCACGGAGGTGCCGAGCCCGGCGAGGCGCTGGTGCAGCTCGCGACCCAGCTCGAACACCTCGCGGGCGCTCCCGGTGAGGGCGTCCTGCTGCCAGGTGAGCGCCACGGTGCGCAGCAGCGCGAGCAGCGTCGTGGGGGTGGCGAGCACGACGTGCCGGCCGAGGGCGTGCTCGAGCAGGGCGGGGTCGGCCTCGCAGGCCGCCTGCAGGAACGCCTCGCCCGGCACGAAGCAGACGACCAGCTCGGGCGTGGGCTCGAACGCGGCCCAGTAGCGCTTGTCGGCGAGGGCGTCGACGTGCCCGCGCAGGGCGCGGGCGTGCTGCTGGGCGGCCCGGGCGCGGCGGGCCTGGGCGGCCGAGGGCGCCTCGTCGGGACGGACGTCCTGCGCGGCCTCGAGGAACGCCGCGAGCGGCGCCTTGGCGTCGACCACCACCTGCTTGCCGCCGGGCAGCCGCACCACCGCGTCGGGCCGCACCGTGCCGCCGTCGGGGTGCACGGCGTGCACCTGGGTGTCGAAGTCGACGCGGGCGAGCATGCCCGCGTGCTCGACGACGCGCCTGAGCTGCACCTCGCCCCACGCGCCGCGGACGCCGGGGGAGCGCAGCGCCCCGGCCAGGGCGGCGGTCTGGCTGCGCAGCGCCTCGCCGTCGGCTCGCGCCGCGGTGAGCTGGGCGTCGAGCCGGCCCCAGTGCTCGGCGCGCTCGCGCTCGAGCCGCTCGACCTGCCGCTCGACCCGGGCCAGGCTCGACGTCAGGGGCGCCAGGCTCATCGCCAGGTCGGTCTCGTCGTCGTCGTCCCGTTCGGTGCGCGCGAGCCGGTCGGCCAGCAGGTCGTGCTGGGCCCGCAGGGTCGCGGTGCGGGAGGCGGCGAGGGCGCGGGTGACCAGCGCGCCGACCGCGGCGCCCAGCAGCAGGCAGCCGAGTGCGCCGAGCAGCAGCACGTGGAGCGGGACGGGGAAGGACTCCATGCCCGCAGGGTGGCAGCCGGCACCGACAGGACGTGGGAGCTCAGGGTGCGTCGTCGAGGAGCCGGCCGAGGGTGCGCAGCCCCATCGCGCTCATCGCGGGGCGGCGACGTGGAGTGGGCCCGCGGTGCCGCCTGGGCGCTCGAGCAGGCGCTCGCCGACCAGGCGCGCCTCCGCGACCAGGACGTTGCCGGGGATCAGGTCGCCGTGCGTGGTCACGTCGGGACCGGCAGACGGCAGGTCGCGCCACCGCTCCCAGAGCGCGCCGAGGCGGGCGACGTCGACGAGGTCGGCGCTGCGACCCAGGCACTCGCGCACCCAGTCGTCGTGGCCGCGCAGGTCGCCGCCGCGCCCCGTCCCCGCGAACCCGGCTCCGCCGGTGGGGATCTCGCGGACGGTGGCGACGAGCTCCACGAGGTCGTCGGCGAACGCGTCCGACGTCTCGGCCGCCCGCCGGACGTCGTCGTGGGTGGCGTCGCGTCCCGGCACCCAGGTCTGCACCGACCACGGCAGCGGGTAGCCGTGCCCCGGCTCGCCCAGCGCGACGGGCTCCGGCGTCGCGACCCGGACGGGTCCGAAGAGTCGCCGGGCCGCGTCGGCCTCCCGCACCAGCTGCTCGCGCACCTCGTCGGCGTCGCCGGCCACGAGCGGCAGGCGGGCGCAGAAACCCTCACCCAGGCGGAAGATCGCGTTGACCGTGCCCGTCGAGGCGACCGCCCGGACCGGCAGGCCGGCCAGCTGCGGCACCTGGTCGGCCACGAGCCGCGCGACGGTGCCGGCGGGCACGCGCAGCTGCCCCTCGTGCATGTCCACGCCACGACCCCGCTGGCTGCGCGGGCGGCGGTCCACCGAGATCGGTGCGGTGCGCCCCGCCGATCAGTAGGGCGGTGGGTCGTCCGGTGGCGGTTCCGGACGGCCGTAGGTCGCCGGTTCGGTCGTGTAGGAGCGGCCGAGGGGACTGGTCCAGGTCAGGGTGCCGTCGGGCTCGAGCGCCGACGTCCACCAGCCTCGGGTCTTGCGCTGGTGGTGGCGGCGGTGCAGCGACACCAGGTCGTCGGCGGTGGTGCGAGCGCCCGCCTCCCAGGCGATCACGTGGTCGGCGTCGCAGCCGAACGCGTCGAGGGTGCAGCCGACGCCGCGGCAGACGCCGTCGCGGACCCGGACGTCGTCGGCGACCGAAGGAGCGGGTCGGTAGCGGCGGCCGTCGAGGCCGATCGCGCGGCGCGTCAGGGGGTCGGTCACGAGCCGCCGCCACACCGAACCGGCGGCCGTCGCGAGCTCGCGCGCCTGGGCGGCGGTGACGGCCCCCGCGCCGCGGACGCGACCGGGCTCGTCGTCCAGGCCGAGCAGGGTGGTGAGCGCGACCGTCACGTGCGTGGTGGACGGCGGCAGCTCGCCGAGTCGCGGCAGGTCGCACGCGCCGACGGGTGCGGCCGGCTGCTCGCCTGCACCCGCGACCACGACCTGCCCATGGAGCACCAGGTCGACCAGCACGTCGGACCGCAGCTGCGCCAGCGTCCGGGACGACTGGTCCTCGTCGCCCGCCGGCGTCCCGTCGCCGCGCAGCGGGGCGCCGTGACCGGACGCCTTGATCGCTCGGGCGATGGCGTCGACGCGCTCGTAGGCGGCGGCACACCGACCGACGTCGCCGGAGGCCGCCAGCACGGCTGTGCCGTCGTCGTGGGGCTGCACCCAGGCCGACCGGTCACGCAACGCGCTCGTGCGGCTCCGCTCGTCGCACCCGGGATCGAGCCGCTTCACCACGGACGCCAGGCGGTCGGTGAGCTGCGTCGGCGAGGGTGGTGTGCCGTCGCGACGCGGGGCGAGCACCGCCGCGTACACCTCGGGGAGCTCCGCCACGTCGATGCCGGCCGTGCGGTCGAGGACCTTGCGGGCGCGGAACCAGGAGATCTCGCCGCGCCGCGTCCGCTCGAGCAGCGGGTCGAGCCTGACGGGGTCCGTCGCCGCCGCGGACACCAGGTCGCCGGCAGCCCGCTCGCCGATCCCCGTGGCGCAGGCGATCTCGGTGGTCACCAGGCCCCGCACCTCGGCGGCGCGGCGCTCCGGCCGGGTCAGCGGGTCGAGGCGGCGGGCGTCCTCCTGGGCGTCGACGGCCGGGCTGACGAACCGGTCGTGGTCGGCGTCGAACACCTCGAGCATCCGCCGCGTCGCCTCCACCGACAGCGACTCGGCCCACGCCGCCACCGCCTGGGACGCCTCGACCACCGCCAGCGCCTGCTCGCCCGACAGGCCGTCGCACGCCCGCGTGTCGGCGAACCTGTGGGCGGCCGAGGAGCGCTCGCGCTCGACCTGGCGCAGCAGCCGCAGCGAGCGCGACACCGCGACCGGGACGCCTGCCACCTCGAGGGGCGCGGATGTCACCGCGTCCGTCTCGAGCACCGCTGTCACCACGTGTTGATCGTACAGGTGTTCGACGAGATGAGCAATGCTCTTGACGGGCAGGGCTTCGTGGGTCAGCGACGGGCAGACCGGATGAAGGGCGCCTTCGCCGCGCGGTACGACTCGCGGGTCGAGGTCGGGTCCGCCGCCAGGCGCTCCTTCAGCCGGGCGTACGCCGCGCGCAGCTCCGGGTCGGTGCGGAGCCGGTCCCGGAACGCCACCCACTCGCGCCAGGAGGGGTCGGTCTCGGCCACCACGTGCAGGTGGTGGGTGCGACGTGCCGCGTCCGGTCGGCAGTACCCGAGCCGGCGCGGCACGACGGCGTCGTCCGGGTGCGACGGCACCCAGCCGAGCGCGCGGAGCCGTCCCTCGTCCGCCAGCGGGACCACCGGCTCCGACAGGACGACCACCATGTCGACGACCGGCTTGGCCACCAGACCGGGGACGGCGGTGCTGCCGATGTGCTCGACCGGCGCGACGGCGAGCCCGACCAGCGCCTCGTCCAGCGGCCCCGCGACCTCGGCGAAGCGCTGCGCCCACGCGGGGTCGTGCGCGACGGGGGACCAGCCCGTCGCGGCGTGACGCGTCGTCCTCGTACCGCACACCCGCCTCCGCCCGTCGGTCCGTGCACCCTACGGCCGGGACCGGCAGGATCGTCCCCGTGGACGGACCCGCGAACAGGTGGCTCGAGGAGACCGGCGGGACGCGCGGGCCCGAGTACGCGCAGCGGTTCGCCGCGCTCGCGGCGTCGGGACGCGACGTGCACGGCGAGGCCGACTTCTGCGACCGCCTGCTCGCGCCGCGCTCGCGGGTGGTCGACGGTGGCTGCGGCACCGGACGCGTCGGCGCCGAGCTGGCGCGGCGCGGCCACCACGTCGTCGGCGTCGACGTCGACGCCTCGATGCTCGCCGAGGCGCGCCGCGCCGCACCCGCGCTCACCTGGCTCGAGGCCGACCTGCTCGACCTCGGCCCGGACGACGTCGGCGCGCCCGTCGACCTGGTCGTGCTGGCCGGCAACGTCGTCGTCTACCTGACGCCCGGCACCGAGCCCGACCTCCCGCCGCACCTGGCCGGGTGGCTCGCACCGGGCGGGCTGCTCGTCGCCGGCTTCGCCGCGGACCGGCACGTCTCCGTCGCCGACTGGGACGGGTGGTGCGCCGCCGCGGGGCTGGAGCAGGTCGCCAGCTACGCCGGCTGGGACGGGTCGCCGCTCGGCGACGGCGCCGACCCGGACTACCTCGTCAGCGTCCACCGGAAGAGTTCCTGACGAGGATGTCGAGAACCGCCGACCGGCTCCGCTCCACGGGTGAGCGGCGCCGACGGCGCCCCTGACGAAGGAGAACCGCGATGCCGAAGTTCCTGCTCCTCAAGCACTACCGCGGCGGCCCGGAGCTGCCGAACCCCGTGCCGCCGATGCCGCAGTGGGATCCGCAGGACATCGAGGCGCACATGGCGTTCCTCGGCCACGTGAACGAGATGCTGCGCGAGTCGGGCGAGCTCGTCGACGCCCAGGCGCTCACGCCGCAGCGCGTGTTCGTCCGCTACGGCGGCCCGGACGCCGACCCCGTCCTCACCGAGGGGCCGCACCCGGAGACCAGCGACCTCGTCGCCGGCTGGTACATGGTCGACGTCGAGTCGCGGGACCGGGCGATCGAGATCGCCGCGTACGTCTCGTCCGAGCCGGGCCCGGGCGGCGAGCCGCTCTACGAGTGGATCGACGTCCGCCAGGTGATGGAGGACGACGGCACGCTCCCCGAGGGCTGGTGACCGACGGCGCGACCGGGGTGGACGAGGGCCTGCTGCGGGCCCTCGTCCCCCAGGTGCTGGCGGCGCTGGTGCGGCGCGGCGAGGAGTTCGCCGCCGCCGAGGACGCGCTGCAGGACGCGCTGCTCGAGGCGCTGCGGGTGTGGCCCGAGCACCCGCCGACGAACCCGCGCGGCTGGCTGCTGTCGGTGGCGCGCCGCCGACTCGTCGACGCCCGCCGCAGCGAGGCCGCCCGGCGCCGTCGCGAGGAGGCGGTGCACGACGAACCGGCGCAGGGACCGACCGAGCAGGCCGACGACACGCTGCTGCTGCTGTTCCTCTGCACGCACCCCGACCTCACGCCCGCGTCAGCCGTCGCGCTGACCCTGCGGGCAGTCGGCGGTCTCACCACCCGCGAGATCGCTGACGCGTTCGCGGTGCCGGAAGCGACCATGGCGCAACGGATCTCGCGGGCGAAGAAGACCTTGCAGGGACGCCGGCTCGACGCACCGGGCGACCTCGCGCTCGTCCTGCGCGTCCTGTACCTGGTGTACACGACCGGGCACGGGGGACGGGTCGACCTCGCGTCCGAGGCGATCCGGCTGGCCCGCCAGCTCGTCGTCGCGACCCGCGAGCCGGAGGCGCGCGGCCTGCTGGCGCTGCTCCTGCTGCACCACGCGCGGCTGCCGGCGCGGGTCGACGCGTCCGGCGCGATCGTCCCGCTCGACGAGCAGGACCGGTCGCTGTGGGACCGCGCCGAGATCGCCGAGGGCGTCGTCCTGCTGCAGGGTGCGCTCGCCGAGGACCGGCGCGGGCCGTACCAGCTGCAGGCCGCCATCGCCGCGCTGCACGACGACGCCGCGACCTCGGCCGAGACCGACTGGCCGCAGGTCCTCGAGTGGTACGACGAGCTGCTCGCGCTGCGGCCCGACCCGGCCGCGGCGCTGAGCCGGGCGGTCGCGGTGGGCCACGTCCGCGGGTCCGCCGCCGGTCTCGCCGAGGTCGACCTGCTCGCCGGCGACCTGGGGGAGCGGCACCGCGTCCCCGCCGTCCGGGCCTACCTGCACGAGCTCGGCGACGACCTGCCGGCGGCGGCCGCGCTGTACGCCGAGGCCGCGGCACTCTGCACGAGCACGGCCGAGAAGGACCACCTGGTGCGCCGCGCGGCGCTCGCCCGCAGCGGCCGTTCGGGACGAAGCGGGGGCCGCCGGTAGGCTCTTGTCCCCGTGGCCCTCACCATCGGCATCGTCGGACTGCCCAACGTCGGCAAGTCCACTCTCTTCAACGCGCTGACCCGCAACGACGTGCTCGCCGCGAACTACCCGTTCGCCACGATCGAGCCCAACGTCGGCGTGGTCCCGCTGCCCGACCCGCGGCTCGACGCCCTCGCGAAGATCCACGGGAGCGCGAAGATCCTGCCCGCGCCGGTGTCGTTCGTCGACATCGCCGGCATCGTGAAGGGGGCCAGCGAGGGGGAGGGGCTCGGCAACAAGTTCCTCGCGAACATCCGCGAGGCCGACGCCATCTGCCAGGTCATCCGCGCCTTCGCCGACCCCGACGTCGTGCACGTCGACGGCCGCGTCGACCCGGCGTCCGACATCGAGACGATCAACACCGAGCTGGTCCTGGCCGACCTGCAGACCCTCGAGCGCGCGATCCCGCGGCTGGAGAAGGAGGTCAAGGGCAAGAAGGCCGACAAGGCGGTGCTCGACGCCGCCGTCGCCGCGCAGGCGCTGCTCGAGCAGGGCACCACCCTGTTCGCCGGCGCTGCGAAGGCCGGCATCGACACCGCCGCGCTCAAGGAGCTCGGCCTGATGACCGGCAAGCCGTTCCTCTACGTCTTCAACGTCGACGAGGACGGGCTCACCGACGACGACCTCAAGGAGCGCATGCGCGCCCTGGTCGCCCCCGCCGAGGCGATCTTCCTCGACGCGAAGATCGAGGCCGACCTGACCGAGCTCGAGCCCGACGACGCCGCCGAGCTGCTGGCCTCGTTCGGCGCCACCGAGTCCGGCCTCGACCAGCTGGCCCGGGTCGGCTTCGAGACGCTCGGTCTGCAGACCTACCTGACGGCCGGACCGAAGGAGTCGCGCGCCTGGACCATCGGCAGGGGGTGGACGGCCCCGCAGGCCGCGGGTGTCATCCACACCGACTTCCAGCGCGGCTTCATCAAGGCCGAGATCGTCTCCTTCGACGACCTCGTCGAGGCCGGCTCGATGGCCGAGGCCAAGGCCCGCGGCAAGGTCCGCATCGAGGGCAAGGACTACGTCATGGCCGACGGCGACGTCGTGGAGTTCCGCTTCAACGTCTGACCACCATCGAGAGCCACTCCTCCGACTCGGAGAACGTCCGGGGCCACGACCTCTTCTCCTCCTCGGAGACCTCGGGCAGGACGATAGGGCTTGCGGTCCGGCGGGCGGACGCCTCGCTGGCGACCGACACCGCCGGACCGCGGGCGCCGCGTGGAGACGTCGATGGGTGCACGACCCGACCCCCTCCCGGGGGTCGGACGGTGCAGCCTTCCCGCGTCCCGCCCCTCAGCCCTGGTGGCCGAGGAGCCAGCGGACGCCGTAGCGGTCGGTGACCTGGCCGTCGTGGTCGCCCCAGGGGCGGCGCTGCAGGGGGTCGACGTCGATGCCGCCCTCGCACAGCGCCTCGAACCACCGCCCCATGACGGCCGGTTCGGCCGTGCCGAGCAGCGCCAGCAGCACGCCCTCGAGTCGCAGCGGGGCGGCGTCCGGCCCGGCGTCGGAGGCGAACAGCCGCACGGGGCCCTGCAGCTCGCCGTGCGCGATCGCGTCGGACGGCCCGTCCTCGCGGCCGAACTCGGCCAGCGTGTGCAGCGAGAGCTCGCCGCCGAACACCCCCTGGTAGAAGGTGAGCGCCTCGCGGGCGGTGCCGGGCAGGGACAGGTAGGGCGTCGGTGCGGTCATCGGGGGCTCCGTCTCGCAGGTGGCTGGGGAGAGGCCGGTCGAGCGGGACGTCGGAACCACCCGGCCGTCCTCGACACGCCAGGCACCCAGCATGCCGCCGCCCTAGGCTCCCGAGATGCCGCCGCCCGTCGTCCTCGTACCCGGGCTGGGGCTGACGGCGCGGGAGTGGCGCGGCGTGCGGGCGCTGCTCGACGCGCCGGCCGCGGTGGTGCCGCTGCCGTCGATGGGGCTGGGCGCGCTGCGGGGCACCGACCTCGGGGTCGAGGCGCAGGCCGACCGGGTCGCCGCGCTGCTGCCGGCCGCGCCCGCCGTCGTGGTCGGACACTCCGCGAGCTGCCCGGTGGTCGTCGAGGTCGCCCGCCGCGTCCGGGTCGCGGGCCTGGTCCTGGTCGGGCCCGTCACCGACCCGCGCGCCGCCACCTGGCCTCGGATGGTCGGGCAGTGGCTGCGCACGGCGCGTCACGAGCGGCCCTGGGAGGCGCCGGCCCTGGTGCCGCAGTACGCGCGCACGGGGGCGGCGAGCATGCGCCGCGGCATGACGGTCGTCCGCCGGTACCGCACCGACCACGCGCTCGCGGGCCTGGACGTCCCGGTCGAGGTCGTGCGGGGCGAGCACGACCGGATCGCGCCGCCGGACTGGTGCCGCACCCTCTCGGCGCCCGTCACCACGGTCGCGGGGGCGGGGCACATGGTCCCCCTGACCCACCCGCAGGCCGTCGCCGACGCCGTGCGGCGCGTCGCCGCCCGCGGTCAGGACGCGCCGAGGTCGTCGTAGGACGCCACCTCGACGAGCGCCGACGCCGCGCGGGCCAGCGCGGCGTCGAGCGTGACCAGGGCGTCGGCCTGCAGCTGCACCAGCGCCACGTACTCGGCGTCGACGGTGTCGTCCCACCCGAGCTCGGCGGCGACGTCCCACGCCCGCGCCTGCGACACCCGGTCGCCGAGCAGGCGCAGGTCGAGCGAGCGCACGTGGTCGAGGAGCCTGCGGGCCTCGGCGCGGGTGACGCCGCCGGCGAGCGAGTCGCGGTACAGCCGCGACACCAGCTGGGAGCGGATCGTCGCGGGGGCGACCAGGCGGTGCCCCTCGGCCGGCGCCGTGCCCTCGCGGGCGAGGCGCAGCGCCACGTCGGGGGTGAGCACGAACCGCGTCACCGGGCCGACGCTACAGGGCGGGGCGCGGCGCCCGGCGCAGGTCTTGCGGTCACGGCCCGGTCACGCCGGAAGAAGGCCCGGACACCGCCCGGACACCTGTCGGTCTCATCTCGATAACACCCGGCTGGTCGTCCTTGCGAGGTCGACGCGGGCTGGTGTTCGGTGACACCCGACCCAGGCAGGTCCGTCGTGCCGTCCCGACCGGGACGTCCCGACGTCCGCACCGGTGCACGCACCGGGACGGGCAACCCCCACCCGAGGAGGAACCACACCTTGAGCACCATGCACAAGGGCGCCAAGATCCTGGCGCTGCTGGCCGGAGGCTCGATCGCCCTCGCCGCCTGCAGCACCGGAGGCGACACGCCGACCGCGAGCGAGACGTCCGCCGACGGCGGCGCCGCGACCAAGGACATCACCATCACGGTCGCGCACGAGCAGGAGTTCAGCGCCTACAACAACGGCACGAGCCAGGACAACGCCGTCAAGAACACCGTGGTGCTCAACCAGGTGCAGACCGGCTTCTGGGAGTTCGGCGAGGACGGCACCGTCCAGCCGATCGAGGAGTTCGGCACCTACGAGAAGACCAGCGACGACCCGCTGACCGTCGAGTACTCGATCAACCCGGACGCGGTCTGGTCCGACGGCGAGGCCATCGACTGCGACGACATCATGCTGTTCTGGGCCGCCAACTCGGGCACCTACGACCAGGGTGAGACGATCATGTTCGACACGGCGTCCACCGCCGGCGTCGAGCTGATGGAGAAGCCGACCTGCGAGGACGGCGACAAGGACTTCACGATCGTCTACACCGACCAGTACTCCGACTGGATCGCGGGCGTCAGCGGCATCCTGCCGGCGCACGTGGCCGAGGAGCAGTCGGGCGTCGAGGACATCATCGCTGCCGTCCAGGAGGACGACACCGCGTCCCTGCAGAAGGTCGCCGACTTCTGGAACACCGGCTGGCGCTTCAACCCGGGTGAGATCGACGAGGCCCTCGTGCCGTCGTCCGGCCCGTACAAGATCGGCGCCTGGGAGCCCGGTCAGTCGATCACCCTCGAGGCGAACGAGGAGTACTGGGGCACCCCCGCCGTCGCCAAGACGGTCATCATCCGCTTCATCGAGCAGGAGTCGCAGGCGCAGGCCCTGCAGAACGGCGACATCCAGATCGCCGAGCCGCAGCCGAACCCGGACGTGATCTCCCAGCTCGAGGCCGTCGGTGACCAGATCACCGTCGCCCAGGGTGACGAGTTCACCTACGAGCACCTCGACTTCAACTTCGCGGGTGCCATGGCCGACGCGAACCTGCGTCGTGCGTTCGCCCTGTGCGTGCCGCGCGACCAGATCGTCGAGAGCCTGATCAAGCCGGTCAACGCCAACGCCGAGGTCGCGAACTCGCGCTTCGTCTACGGCTTCCAGCCGGCCTACGAGGACGTCGTCGGCGCGATCTACGACGGCTCGTACGACACCGCGAACATCGAGGAGGCCAAGGCCCTCGTCGACGCCGCCGGTGCCGCCGGCACCGTCGTCCGGATCGGCTACAACACGCCGAACCAGCGTCGTACCAACGAGGTCGACCTCATCCGCGCCTCGTGCAACCAGGCCGGTTTCGACGTCCAGGACGCCGGTCAGGCCGACTTCTTCGACGCCGGTCTCGCGGGCGGCAACTTCGACGTGGCGCTGTTCGCCTGGTCGGGCTCGCCGCTCATCTCCGGCAACAGCTCGATCTTCACCACCGGTGGCGGCCAGAACAACGGCAAGTACACCAACACCGAGATCGACACCCTGCTGCCGCAGCTCGACGTGACGCCCGACCCGGACGAGCAGGTCGAGCTGATCAAGCAGATCGAGAAGATCCTGTGGGACGACCTGGCCACCATCCCGATCTTCTACTTCCCCGGTGTCGTGGCCTACGACAACACCGTGGAGAACGTCACCTTCCAGCCCTCGCAGTCCCAGGTCACCTGGAACATGCAGAAGTGGGACCTGGCCCAGTGACACCGGTGAGGTGACCTGGTCCGACCGGACCTGAGCACCTTCACCACCCCGGTCCGGGTGGACCCCCGCGCACGCGGGGGTCCACCCGGACCCACCGGACGCGGGGGCCGGGAGCCATGCTCCCGGCCTCCTTCCACGAGCGGCGCCGGTGACGGCCCATCAGAGCCCCGGATGCTGGGTACCGCCCCACCGGGTGTCGCAGCGCCGCCGGCAGGGCCTATTGTCATCGGGTTCCGCAGCCGCCCCCACGACGACGTGGTGACGACCTCGCCACCGTCGCTCGACGACCCCGTACCGGCCACACCCGGTCACCCGGACCCGAGAGGTGACAGACGTGCTCGTCTTCATCATCCGCAGGTTGATCGTCTCGTTCTTCGTCCTGCTCGTCGCCACGTTCCTCGTGTACGTGCTGACCGCGATCTCGGGTGACCCCCTGGCCGACCTGCGCGAGGACCGCTCGCCGAACCGCCAGGCGAAGATCGACGCGCGCACCGAGATCATGCAGCTCGAGGTGCCCCCGCCCCTGCGCTACCTCGGCTGGCTGCGCGGCATCAGCGGCTGCGTGCTCCCGTTCGTCGACTGCGACCTCGGCAAGAACCGGTTCGGCCAGGACGTCTCGGCGATCCTGTCGCTGGCCATGGGCCAGACCCTGCGCCTGGTGCTCACCGCGGCCCTGGTCGCCATCGTCGTCGGCATCACGATCGGCATCGTCTCGGCGCTGCGCCAGTACAGCGGCTTCGACTACTCGATCACCTTCGCCGCCTTCGTCTTCTTCTCCCTGCCGTCGTTCTGGGTCGCGGTGCTGCTGAAGCAGTACGGCGCGATCACCTTCAACGACTGGCTGCGCGACCCGCAGATCCCGATCCCCGTGGTCATCGGGGTGGCGCTGTTCAGCGCCCTGTTCTGGATGGCCGTGGTCGGCGGCGACGCCAAGCGCCGCATCATCACGTTCGCCTCCGCCGGCGTCGCCACCGCGGCCGTGCTGGTCTACCTGTCGCTCGTGCGCTGGTTCAAGACCCCGTCGCTGGGCATCGCGCTGATCGCCGTGTCCGCCATCGGCCTGGCTTTCCTGATGACCGCGCTCGTCTCCGGTCTGGCAAAGCGCCGCGTGCTGTACGCCTCGCTCATCGCGGCCGCCGGCGGCATCGTCAGCTTCTTCGCCACCCAGCCGGTGCTGATCAACCCGTCGTGGTGGCACATCGTGATGCTCGCGGCGATCACCGTCGCCGTCTGCGTCGGCATCGGGTACCTGGTCGGCGGTCTCGACAAGAGCCAGGCCGCCCGCTCGGCGGTGCTCACCGGCCTGCTGACCGGCGGCCTCATCTTCTGGGACCACGTGCTGCTCGCCGTCCCCGCCTACAGCGGCCGGGTCGGGGGCCGCGTGATCTCGACGATCGGCTCCAACACCCCGAACTACTCGGGCGACTTCTGGGGCGAGTACGTCGACACCCAGACGCACCTGATCCTGCCGACCGTGGCCCTGATCCTGGTCTCGTTCGCCACCTACACCCGGTACACCCGGGCGAGCATGCTCGAGGTGATGAACCAGGACTACGTGCGCACCGCCCGCTCGAAGGGCCTCACCGAGCGCACCGTCGTCATGCGGCACGCGTTCCGCAACGCCCTGATCCCCGTCACCACGCTGATGGCCTTCGACTTCGCCGGCATCGTCGGCGGCGCGATCATCACCGAGAAGGTCTTCGGCTGGGACGGCATGGGCACGATGTTCAACGAGGGCCTGACGCTGGTCGACCCGAACACCGTGATGGCGTTCTTCATCGTGACCGGCTCGGCGATCGTGCTGTTCAACATGATCGCCGACATCCTCTACGCCTACCTCGATCCGCGGATCCGCCTGTCCTGACCGGACGGGTCGCGACGCACCCGCGCCGCGCACCGCGCACGACTCCAGCGACGTCGACACCCAAGGACGCACCATGACGCAGCAGGTTCCCGGTACGGCCCCCGAGGACGAGGGCAAGGTGGCCGCGGCCACGAAGGACACCGGCACGAAGAGCGCCTCGGACCTGGACGCCACGAGCGTCCAGGCCCAGGGCATGTCGATCAAGGCCCGCAGCCAGGCCGAGCTCGTGCGGCGGCGCTTCCTGCGCCACCGCGGCGCGCTCGGCGGCATGATCGTGCTGGCGTTCGTGGTGGTGCTGGCGTTCACCTCGATCGGCTTCGGCCCGATCCCCGGCTGGTGGAGCAAGAGCTACCTCGACCCCAGCACCGTCGTGAACCGCGGCGCACCGACCCTCGACCTGATCCCGTGGCTCGACGGCGACGGCTTCTCGATCGGTGAGAACCCGTTCGGCCAGGACAACGTCGGCAAGGACTACTTCGCGCTGACGATGCGCGGGGCCCAGCGCTCGCTCATCATCGCGTTCGTCGTGGGCCTGACCTCGACGGCCGTCGGCACCCTGATCGGCGCGGTCGCCGGGTACTTCCGCGGCTGGATCGAGGCCGTGCTCATGCGCTTCACCGACGTCATGATCACCATCCCGACCCTGGTCATCGCCGCCGTGCTCGGCCGCAAGTGGGGCTCGTCCGGCATCCTGCTGCTCGCGATCGTCCTCGGCCTGGTGACCTGGACCGGCCTGGCGCGCCTGGTGCGCGGCGAGTTCCTGTCGCTGCGCGAGAAGGAGTTCGTGGAGGCGGCGCGCGCCATGGGCGCCGGCAGCGGCCGGATCATCTTCAAGCACATCCTGCCGAACGTGATCGGCGTGATCATCGTGTCGGCCACGCTCGCGATCGCCGGCGCGATCCTGCTCGAGACCGCGATCAGCTACCTGGGCTTCGGGGTGAAGGCACCCGACACCTCGCTCGGGGCGCTGATCAGCGAGTACGAGGCGGCGTTCCTCGTCAGACCGTGGTTGTTCTGGTGGCCGGGACTGTTCATCATCGCCATCGCGCTGGCGGTCAACTTCATCGGGGACGGGCTGCGCGACGCCTACGACCCGCGGCAGCAGAGGGTGCGCAACTGATGACCGACTTCGCTCCCGACCAGCCCACCGGGCCCGGCCTGGTGCACGACCCGCTGGTCGAGTCCGCCGAGAACACCCACGTCACCTCGGGGTGGGGTTCCAGCGACGTTCGCCTCTCCTCGGCCGAGGAGGTCCTGCGGGTCGAGGACCTCACCGTCGGGTTCCCGACCGAGGACGGCCTGGTCCAGGCCGTCCGCGGCGTCTCGTACTCGCTGCGCGAGCGCGAGGTGCTGGGCATCGTCGGCGAGTCCGGCTCCGGCAAGTCGGTGTCGTCGATGGCGCTGATGGGCCTGCTGCCGAAGAGCGCCCGCATCACCGGCCGCGCGCTCTACCGCGGCAAGGACGTCCTGACGATGTCGCAGCAGGAGCAGCGCACGCTGCGGGGCCGCAAGATCGCGATGATCTTCCAGGACCCGATGACCGCGCTGAACCCGGTCTACTCGATCGGCGACCAGCTGGCCGAGGCCGTGCGCTCGCACGCCGCGGTGCCGCGGTCGGTGGCGCTGAAGCGCGCCGAGGAGATGCTCGACCTGGTCGGCATCCCGCAGCCCAAGGCGCGGCTGAGGAACTACCCGCACGAGTTCTCCGGCGGCATGCGGCAGCGGGCGATGATCGCGATGGCGGTCATCAACAACCCGGACGTCATCATCGCGGACGAGCCCACGACCGCCCTCGACGTCACCGTCCAGGCCCAGATCCTGGAGAAGCTGATCGAGGTGAAGGACGCCGTCAACGCGGCGATCATCCTGATCACCCACGACCTCGGCGTGGTGGCCGGCATGGCCCACCGCGTGCTGGTCATGTACGCGGGCCGCCCGGTCGAGATCGGCGGCACCGACGACGTCTTCTACCGGCCGCGGATGCCGTACACCGCCGGCCTCCTCGGCTCGATGCCGTCGATGTCGGGCGCCGACAGCCGGCTGCGGCCGATCAAGGGCGCACCGCCCTCGCTCATCAACCTGCCGAAGGGCTGCCCGTTCAGCCCGCGCTGCCCGCTGGCGAGCGACACGTGCCGCGAGGTCGAGCCGACGCTCACCCTCACCGACGACCACGACCACTACGCGGCCTGCCACCACTGGCAGACCATGGCCGAGTCCGACGACCCGACCACCTTCTTCCGCACCCAGAGCGAGGTCCTCACGTGACGTCACTGCAGAAGGAGTCCGGCACCGCGCCCGAGGCCGCGACCTCGGGCGAGGGGCGGACCACCCGGCTGCTCGAGGTCGAGGACCTCGTCATGAACTTCCCGGTCAAGGGCGGGGGCCTGCTGCGCAGCGTCGTCGGCCACGTCCAGGCGGTGTCGGGGGTCACCTTCCACATCGACGCCGGCGAGACCCTCGGCGTGGTGGGCGAGTCCGGCTGCGGCAAGTCGACGACCGGTCGCGCCGTGCTGCAGCTGCACACGCCGACCTCGGGGTCGGTGCGGTTCGAGGGGCGCGAGCTCACCGGGCTGTCGGCCGCGGAGATGCGGCCGGTGCGCCGCGAGCTGCAGATCGTGTTCCAGGACCCGTACGCCTCGCTCAACCCGAAGATGCCGGTCAACGACATCATCGGCGAGCCGCTCAAGGTGCACGGGCTGTGGAAGAACGACAAGACCGGCAAGGCGCGCGTCGCCGAGCTGCTGCAGCTGGTCGGTCTGAACCCCGAGCACGGCAACCGCTACCCGCACGAGTTCTCCGGCGGCCAGCGCCAGCGCGTCGGCATCGCCCGCGCGCTCGCGCTCGAGCCGAAGATGCTCGTGCTCGACGAGCCGGTCTCGGCCCTCGACGTGTCGGTGCAGGCCGGCGTGGTCAACCTGCTCGAGGACCTGCAGGAGCGGCTCGGCCTGGCCTACATGTTCATCGCCCACGACCTGTCCGTGGTGCGGCACATCAGCACCCGGGTCGCGGTGATGTACCTGGGCAAGATCGTCGAGATCGCCGACAAGGACGACCTCTACGACCGCCCGATGCACCCGTACACGCAGGCGCTGATGTCGGCCGCGCCGTCGGCCGACCCGAAGGTCGAGCGCGGGCGCGAGCGGGTCATCCTCACCGGCGACGTGCCGAGCCCGCTCAACCCGCCGTCCGGCTGCCGGTTCCGCACCCGCTGCTGGAAGGCGCAGGACGTCTGCGCCACCGAGGAGCCGCCGCTGGTGCGCCACGAGGGGGCCTCGGAGGGGCACCTCACGGCGTGCCACTTCGCCGAGGCCAAGGTGAAGCTCGCCGCCCCGTAGCCCGACCGTGACCCTCTCCGTCGTCGCGGTGGCGCTGGTCGACGACCTCGACGCGCCCACCGCGCTGCTCGCCGCCCGGCGCAGCCGCGGCGCGCTGGCCGGTGGCTGGGAGCTGCCCGGCGGCAATGTCGAGCCGGGGGAGCACCCGGACGAGGCGCTGGCCCGCGAGCTGCACGAGGAGCTGGCCCTGGTCGCCCGCCTCGGTCCGGCGGTCGCCGGACCGCTCGGCGGTGCCTGGCCGATCGGGGACGGCGGCACCCTGCGGGTGCGGCTCGGCGTCGCCACCGGGGGCACCGAGCCCGCGCCCGGGCCCGACCACGACGAGGTGCGCTGGCTGCCCCTCGACGACGACCCGGCGGGGGCCGTCGCGTGGCTGGAGGCCGACGTCCCGGTCGTGCAGGCCGTGCGCTCGCGCCTGCGGCGGCGCCGGCTGCTGGTGCTGCCCGAGCGCGACGCCGCCGACGTGGTGGCGGCCGCCCTGGGCGCGCTCGGCGTGGCGGCCGGCGTGCACCGCGAGCTGCTCGCGGGCGACGACGACCTCGAGGACGCCCAGTGGGTCGTCGCGCTCGACCCCGGCCCGGCCGCCCTGGCCGTGCCCGACGACGACCTCGAGCGGCTCGCCGAGGCCCACGACGGCTGGGTCGAGCAGGACTGAGCCGGTCGGGAGCCCTTTCGGGGCACCACGGCTGCGTCCGACCGGGTGACCCGCGCGCACCGGCCGTCCGGACGAGGGACGTGCGGTTTCGTGCCCGGCGCGCCCGGGGTACCTCTGGGGTCGACGACACCGGGAGGCGCCGTGACCGACACCAGCACCCAGGCCGCACCGTCCGCGCGGGCGGCACGCACGGGGTCCGCGCGACTGCGGCGCGACCCCGCCGACGTGGGACGGGCCCGCGAGCGCGCCCGCCAGCGCCGGCTGCTGGTGTTCGTGGCCGTCGCGGGGCCGCTGCTGGCGTACTGGTGGTTCCGCTACCTGACCGGCGACCCGCTGACCTGGCCGCAGCTGCCGGTGATCGACCCGCTGTACTTCATGTCCGGCCTGTTCTTCCTGGTGCTCATCGTGGCGCTGCTCGGGACGACGGTGGTCGCCGGGCGCTCGCCGCACCTGGTGGTGCGGCCGGAGCAGATCGACGTGCGGATGGACGACGTGAAGGGCCTGGCCCCGGTCAAGGAGGACGTCCTCCGCTCCCTCGACCTGTTCCTCGCCGCCCGCACCTTCCGCCGCGAGATGGGTGGCACGCCGCGGCGCGGCCTGCTGTTCGAGGGCAGCCCGGGCACCGGCAAGACCCACATGGCCAAGGCGATGGCGGCCGAGGCGGGCGTCCCGTTCCTGTTCGTGTCGGGCACCTCGTTCCAGTCGATGTACTACGGCGCCACCGCCCGCAAGATCCGCTCGTACTTCAAGGCGCTGCGCAAGGCCGCGCGCAAGGAGGGCGGCGCGATCGGCTTCATCGAGGAGATCGACGCGATCGCCACCGTGCGCGGCGGCATGAGCGCCTCGGCGGCCCCGCCGCTGCCGGCCTCGCACTCGGTCACCTGCTGCGGCGGCCTCGAGGGGCTGCCGCCGAGCACCGCCGCCTCCGGCTCCGTCGCAGGCGCGGCCGGTCCGGTCGTGCACCGCGGCGTCACCAGCGAGGGCGTCGGCGGCGTGGTGAACGAGCTGCTCGTGCAGATGCAGTCGTTCGACCAGCCGACCGGCTGGGAGAAGCTGCTCGGCAAGGGCGTCGACGCGGTCAACCTGCTGCTGCCGCAGGGCCGGCAGCTGCCGCGCCCGCGCACCGAGCCGCTCGACGTGCTGCTGATCGCCGCCACCAACCGCGCCGACAACCTCGACCCGGCGCTGCTGCGCCCGGGCCGGTTCGACCGCCGGCTCACCTTCGACCTGCCCGACAAGGCCGGCCGCCGCGAGCTGGTCGACCACTTCCTGGCGCGCAAGGCCCACGACGCCGAGCTCGACGACCCGGAGCGCCGCGACGCGCTCGCCGGCATCACCCAGGGCCACAGCCCGGTGATGATCGAGCACCTCATGGACGAGGCGCTGGTGAACGCGGTGCGCCGCGACGCCACCGCGATGTCGTGGAAGGACCTCGAGCGCGCCCGCCTCGTCGTCGGCGTGGGCCTCGGCCAGCCGGTGGGCTACACGCTCCACGAGCAGCGGCTGATCGCGACGCACGAGGCCGGGCACGCCGTCACGGCGTACCTGGAGGCGCCGCACCGCCGCCTGGAGGTGCTCTCGATCATCAAGCGCGCCAGCGCCCTCGGTCTGCTCGCGCACGGCGACGCCGACGACGTCTACACCCGCTCCAAGGCCGAGCTGACGGCGCTGATCCGGATCGCGTTCGGCGGCCAGGTGGCCGAGGAGCTGTTCTTCGGCGACGTGTCCACGGGCCCGAGCAGCGACCTGCAGTACGCGACGACGGTGGGTGCGCAGATGATCGGCGCCGCCGGCATGGGCGACAGCCTGGTCTCGCTCGCGGCCGTCCAGGGCTCGGCGTTCTCGTCCGAGAACCTGGTGGGCCGCGTGGTCGGCGACGGCCGGGCGCGCGAGGAGCTCGAGGCGCTCATGCACGAGCAGAAGGCGCACGTGCGCACGCTGCTCGACGGCAAGCGGCACCTGGTCGAGGCGCTGCGCGACGCCCTGCTCGAGCACCACGAGCTGATCGGGCACGAGATCACCGACGTGCTGCGGGCCGCCGAGCGCGTCCACGAGCTCGACGACCCGTCGGTCCGGCGGCTGCGGGAGGGTGCCGCGGCACCCCGCCTGGTCGACCTGGCCGCCGCCGAGCGGGCGGTGCTGCGCCGCACCGTGAAGGGGACCCCGCCCGGGGACGTCTAGACTCGGGGCCGCGTCGCGAGCAGGCCGCCCGGCGCCTCCCGAGAGAACCGAGCGCACCCCAGCATGCCCACCCGCACCCGCGACGACGTCCGCAACGTGGCGATCGTGGCCCACGTCGACCACGGCAAGACCACCCTGGTCGACGCCATGCTCTGGCAGTCCGGCGCGTTCGGCGCGCACCAGCACGTCGACGAGCGCGCGATGGACTCCGGCGACCTCGAGCGCGAGAAGGGCATCACGATCCTCGCGAAGAACACGGGGGTGCGGTACACGGGCCCGGCGGCCGCGGGCATCGGCCAGCCGGACGGCGTGACGATCAACATCATCGACACCCCGGGCCACGCCGACTTCGGCGGCGAGGTCGAGCGCGGGCTGTCGATGGTCGACGCGGTGTGCCTGCTCATCGACGCCAGCGAGGGCCCGCTCCCGCAGACCCGGTTCGTGCTGCGCAAGGCGCTGCAGGCGCGGCTGCCCGTCGTGCTGGTCGTGAACAAGGTCGACCGCCCGGACGCCCGCATCGCCGAGGTCGTCGACGAGACCTACGAGCTGTTCATGGACCTCGACGCCACCGAGGACCAGATCGAGTTCCCGATCGTCTACGCCAGCGCCAAGGCCGGCCGCGCCTCGCTCGAGCGGCCCGAGGACGGCGGCCTGCCGGACTCGCCCGACCTCGAGCCGCTGTTCCGCACCATCCTCGGCAGCGTCCCGGCGCCGGTGTTCGACGACGAGGTGCCGCTGCAGGCGCACGTCACCAACCTCGACGCCTCGCCGTTCCTCGGCCGGCTGGCCCTGTGCCGCGTGCACAACGGCACCCTGCGCAAGGGCCAGAACGTCACCTGGTGCAAGCACGACGGCACCCAGCAGCGGGTGAAGATCACCGAGCTGCTGATGACCGAGGCGCTCGAGCGCGTCCCCGCCGAGCAGGCCGGCCCGGGCGACATCGTGGCCATCGCCGGTATCGCCGACATCACCATCGGCGAGACCCTCGCCGACCTCGAGGACCCCCGCCCGCTGCCGCTCATCACCGTCGACGAGCCCGCGATCTCGATGACGATCGGCACCAACACCTCGCCGCTGGCCGGCCGGGTCAAGGGCGCCAAGGTGACCGCGCGGCTCGTCAAGGACCGGCTCGACCGCGAGCTGGTCGGCAACGTCTCGCTGCGGGTGCTGCCCACCGAGCGCCCCGACGCCTGGGAGGTGCAGGGCCGCGGCGAGCTGGCGCTCGCGATCCTGGTCGAGCAGATGCGCCGCGAGGGCTTCGAGCTCACCGTCGGCAAGCCGCAGGTGGTCGCGCGCGAGATCGACGGCAAGGTGCACGAGCCGGTCGAGCGCCTCACCATCGACGCCCCGGACGAGTACCTCGGCGCCATCACCCAGCTGCTCGCCGTGCGCAAGGGTCGGATGGAGCAGATGACGAACCACGGCACCGGCTGGGTGCGGATGGAGTTCCTCGTCCCGTCCCGCGGCCTGATCGGGTTCCGCACCGAGTTCCTCACCGACACCCGCGGCACGGGCATCGCCCACCACGTGTTCGAGGACTACGAGCCGTGGTTCGGCGAGCTGCGCACCCGTCCGTCCGGCTCGCTGGTGGCCGACCGCTCCGGCGTCGCCACCGGGTACGCCATCACCAACCTGCAGGAGCGGGGCACGCTGTTCGTCGCCCCGACGACCGAGGTGTACGAGGGCATGGTCGTCGGCGAGAACTCCCGCGCCGACGACATGGACGTGAACATCACCAAGGAGAAGAAGCTCACCAACGTGCGGTCCAACGCCGACGAGCTCGAGCGGCTGGTGCCGCCGCGGGTGCTGTCGCTGGAGCAGTCGCTGGAGTTCTGCCGCGAGGACGAGTGCGTCGAGGTCGTCGCCGACGCGGTGCGCATCCGCAAGGTGGTGCTCGACCAGAACGACCGCGCCAAGGCCGCCTCGCGAGCGCGCCGGGGCTGACGTGCCCCGGGTCGCGGACGGGCTCGCGGACGGGCTCGCGCTGCCGGAGGGGGAGCGGCTGCGGGTGCTGCTCGTGCACGCCCACCCCGACGACGAGACGCTCACGACCGGCGCCACGATGGCGCGGTACGCCGCCGAGGGCGCGCAGGTGGTGCTGGTGACCTGCACCCGCGGCGAGCGCGGCGAGGTGATCGGACCGCTCGGGCACCTCGAGGGCGACAGCGACGCCCTCGCCGCCCACCGCGAGGGGGAGCTGGCCGCCGCCATGGCGGCGCTCGGCGTCAGCGACCACCGGTTCCTGGGCGCCGACGCGGGCACCCGGTTCCGCGACTCCGGCATGGCGTGGGGCGAGCACGGCCGGGCCGTGGCCGCGCCCGACACCGGCGACGACGCGTTCGCCCGGGTCCCGGTCGAGGAGGCCGCCGCGCACCTGCGCCGGGTGGTCGACGAGGTGCGTCCGCACGTGGTGCTCACCTACGACGCCGAGGGCGGGTACGGGCACCCCGACCACGTCCGGGCGCACGAGGTGACCGTGGCCGCGCTCGCGGACCGTCCCGACCCTCTCCTGCTCGCCGTCGCCTCGCCCCGGACGGTGCACGAGGCCGGGGTCGCGCGGCTGCGCGGTCGCGGGCTGCGCACGCTGGAGGCACCCTGGCCCTCGGTGGTCGTGCCGGACGGCGCGGTCACCCACCGGGTGGAGGCCGTGGCCCACCGCCCGGCCAAGGCGGCCGCGCTGCGGGCGCACGCCACCCAGGTCGTGGTGGCCGACGACGAGGAGGCGTACGCGCTGAGCAACGGGGTCTGGCACGAGCTCACCGGCACCGAGTGGTTCACCACGCTGCGGCCCGGCTCCGGCGCGCCCGCCGGGGGGCCGGCGTGAGCGCGGCCGCGCACCCGGAGCCGCCCGCGCCCACCGAGGCCGACTTCCGGCGCGCGGTCGGGCGGTTCGCCACGGGCGTCACCGTGCTCACCAGCCGCCTCGACGGCCACGACCACGCGATGACCGCGAACGCGTTCGCGTCGGTCTCGCTCGACCCGCTGCTCGTGCTCGTCAGCATCTGGGAGGACGCCCGGTTCCTCGACGCGCTCGAGCAGTCGCGGGTCTGGGGCGTCAGCATCCTGCCCGAGGACGCCGGCGGCACCGCCGACTGGCTGGCGTCGCCGGGGCGCCCGGTGCTGCACCAGCTCGACCGGGTGCCGCACCACCGCGGGCCCGCGACCGGGGTCGCGCTGCTCGACGACGCCCTGGCCACGCTGGAGTGCCGCACGGACGCCGTGCACCCCGCGGGCGACCACAGCATCGTGGTCGGCGCCGTGGTGGCCGTGCACGCCCCGCTCGACCCGCCCCCGCCCCTGGTGCACCACCAGGGCCGGTACCGCCGTCTCGCGTGACCCGGACGGCTGCCTGACCCGGGCCACCGGGTCGCTCTCGTAGGATGACGGCCGAGCGGGTGACCGGGACGGCCGGCCCCCAGGGACGGACGGTGGCACGGTGGCGCGAGCAGGGGGCGTGGCTCGCCTGGTGTGGGTTCCCGTCGTGGTGGTGCTGGTGCTCGGCGGGGCGTACGCCCTGGCGGCGTGGTGGTCGTCGAGCCACGTGCCGCGCGGCACCACCGTCGGCGGCGTCGAGATCGGCGGCATGTCGCAGGGCGAGGCCCGCTCGACGCTGCAGGACCAGCTGGGCGCCCGCGCCGAGCTGCCCGTGCGCGTCGGGGTCGGCGACGGCCGCTACGAGCTGTCCCCGTCCGACGCCGGGCTCGAGGTCGACGTCGACGCCACCGTCGAGGAGGTGCTCGGCTTCAGCTGGGACCCCCGGGTGATCTGGCGGCAGGTGTCCGGCGGCGAGCCGCTGCCCGCCGTCGTGCGCGCCGACGAGGACGCCCTGCGCGGCGAGCTGACCGACCTGGCGGGCGAGGTCGACGCCGCGCCGGTCGACGGCGGGGTCTCGTTCGAGGGCGGCACCGCCACCCCGGTCGAGCCGGTCGAGGGCGTCGAGCTCGACGTCGACGGCTCGGTCGACGCCGTCCTGGCCGACTGGCCGCAGTCCGGCCCGCAGACCGACCTGCCCGCGGACGTGACCGAGCCCGACGTCACCGCCGACGACGTCGCCGCCGCGATGGAGTCGTTCGCGACCCCGGCCACGTCCGGCCCGATCACCGTGCAGGTGGGCCAGACGGCGGTGCCGGTCGCTCCCGAGCAGCTGGTGCCGACGCTGGCGATGACCGTGCAGGACGGCGAGCTGGTGCCGGCCGTCGACGGCGAGGCGCTCAAGGCGGCGGTGCTGGCGGCCGCGCCGCAGCTGGCCACCGCCCCCGTGAACGCGTCGGTGAGGATCGAGAACGGGGCGCCGGTGGTCGTGCCGGCCGTCGCCGGCGTGACGATCGACGGCGCGCAGCTCGCCGCGGCCGTGCCGGCCGCCGTCACCGCACCCGACCGCACCGTGGTGCTCGACGCCGCGGTGCAGCAGCCCGAGGTCACCACCGAGGCGGTGCAGGCCCTCGGCGTCACCCAGGTGGTGTCGGAGTTCTCGACGAACCTCACCGCCGACGCCGGCCGCACCGAGAACATCCAGATCGCGGCGCGGACGGTGAGCGGCACGCTGCTGCTCCCCGGCCAGACCTTCAGCCTCAACGACACCCTGGGCGAGCGGACGCCGCAGAAGGGCTACAACCAGGCGCCCACGATCCAGAACGGCCGGCTCGTGCTGGGCTACGGCGGCGGCGTGTCCCAGGTGGCGACCACGCTGTTCAACGGCATGTTCTTCGCCGGGCTCGAGGACGTCGAGCACAAGCCGCACTCGTTCTACATCAGCCGCTACCCCGAGGGCCGCGAGGCGACGGTCAACTTCGACAACGTCGACCTCGAGTTCAAGAACGACAGCCCGTACGGCGTCCTGATCGAGATGTACACCGGCGGGGGCAAGGTCACCACGCGGTTCTGGAGCACCAAGGTCTACGACATCGAGGCGGTCAAGGGCGAGCGGCACAACATCCGCCAGCCCGGCACCGACACCGGGTCGGGCCCGGGATGCGTGCCGCAGTCGCCGCAGTCGGGCTTCGACGTCGACGTCACGCGGATCTTCAAGCAGAACGGCGCGGAGGTGAAGCGAGAGGTCTTCTCGACCCGCTACATCCCCGAGGACGCAGTGACCTGCACGGGTTGACCGACCGGCTGCACCCGGTAGTGGTACCCGTGGTGCGGCACGAGACCCGTTGCGGCGTAGAGGTTCCGAGCCGCGGTGTTCTCCGCCGCCACCTGCAGGTAGCCCCAGCGCGCGCCGAGCTCGCGCCCGTGCGCCAGCAGCCGCAGCAGCACCTGCCGGCCGAGTCCCTGCCGACGCGCTGACGCCGCGACCTCCATCGCGGTGACGCCGGCCCAGCCGCGGGCCACCGCGACCCGCCCGACCGCGACGGGCTCGCCGTCGCGGCGCAGCGTGAGGAACTCCTGGTGCTGCGCGGCGGTCAGCACCCGCACGGCCACCGGCGGCAGCGCGCCGCCGCGGTAGCGGTAGAGCGCGGTGAACCCCTCGTCGGGGACGGGGGACCAGGTCGCGTCCGCGGCGTCGTCCGGGTCGGCGAGGTGCCGCAGGTCGGTGACGAGCACCAGGCTCTCGTCGACGCGCACGTACCCCCGGGCGTCGAGCTCGGCGTCGACGCCCGGTGCCGGGTCGGCCCGCACCGCCGGGTCGAGGGTGGTGGGGACGCTGAACCGCGCCGGCAGGTCGCGGGCGGCGTAGAAGCGCTCGACCGCGTGGACGGCCGCGGGCAGCGGCAGGCCGGGGTCGCCGAGGGGGAGCGCGCTGTTGCCGCGCCCGGTGAACCCGCCGGACGCCCGCAGCACCCACCCGCCGAGCCGCTCGCGCTCCAGGCCCGGCCAGCCGAGGTCGCTCACCCGCACGACGTCGGCGATGGACGACGACGGCCGCACCTGCCGCGGCGGCACCGGCTTGGCGGCGAGGACGGCATCGGCCGCGACCCGCACGGGCGGGCCGTCGTCGGGCAGCACGGCGACGCCGTCGGCGTCGAGCGCGACCAGCTCGCCGAGCAGGTCGGTGGCCGAGCCGTCGGGCAGCCGGTGGCGCACGACGACGCGGCGTCCGACGTGGGTGGGCGAGAGCCGTGGGGGTGCCACGCGCGAGCCTCCGTCCGTCCGTCGCAGGGGAAGGGCACCCTGGGCGACACCACCGGGGGCCGTCCGCGATACTAGGGCCGAGACCTGGCCGGCCCCGGCCGCCCGCACCATCTGGAGGCACCCGCAGTGACCTACGTGATCGCGCAGCCGTGCGTCGACCTCAAGGACAAGGCGTGCATCGAGGAGTGTCCGGTCGACTGCATCTACGAGGGCCAGCGCTCGCTCTACATCCACCCCGACGAGTGCGTCGACTGCGGTGCGTGCGAGCCGGTCTGCCCCGTCGAGGCCATCTACTACGAGGACGACACCCCCGAGCAGTGGGCCGACTACTACAAGGCGAACGTCGAGTTCTTCGACGACCTCGGCTCGCCGGGCGGCGCCGCGAAGATGGGCCTGATCCCCAAGGACCACCCGATCATCGCCGCGCTGCCGCCGCAGGAGAGCGCGCACTGACCCCCGCGTGACCGGCCGCCTGGCGTCGCTGCCCGACTTCCCCTGGGACTCGCTGGTCCCGTTCAAGGAGTCGGCCTCGGCGCACCCCGACGGGCTGGTCGACCTGTCGGTCGGCACGCCGGTCGACCCCACGCCCGCGGTCGTCCAGGACGCCCTGCGGGCCGCGTCCGACGCCCCCGGCTACCCCCAGACCTGGGGGACGCCCGCGCTGCGCGAGGCGGTGGCCGGCTGGTTCGCCCGCCGCCGCGGCGCCCCGGACGTCGACCCGGACGGCGTGCTGCCGACCATCGGCTCCAAGGAGCTGGTGGCCTGGCTGCCGACGCTGCTCGGCCTCGGTCCGGAGCACACGGTCGTCATCCCGCGCGTCGCCTACCCCACCTACGACGTCGGCGCCCGGATCGCTGGGGCGCAGGTGGTCGTCGCCGACGCCACCACCGCCCTCGGCCCCGGCCGCGCCGACCTGGTCTGGGTGAACTCGCCGTCGAACCCGACGGGGAAGGTGCTCGGGGTCGAGCACCTCGCGAAGGTGGTGGCCTGGGCGCGCGAGCGCGGCGCCGTGGTGGCGAGCGACGAGTGCTACGCCGAGCTGTCCTGGGAGGGGCAGCAGGTCCCCAGCCTGCTCGACCCGCGGGTGAGCGGCGGGTCGCACGAGGGCCTGCTGGCGCTCTACTCGCTGAGCAAGCAGTCGAACCTCGCCGGGTACCGCGCCGCGTTCGCCGCGGGCGACCCCGCGCTCGTCCGGCGGCTGCTCGAGGTGCGCAAGCACGCCGGGATGATCGTCCCCGCGCCGGTGCAGGCGGCCGTCGTGGCCGCGCTCGGCGACGACGACCACGTGGCCGAGCAGCGCGAGCGCTACCGCGCCCGCCGGGCCCGGCTGCTCGCCGGCCTGGCCGGGGCCGGCTTCCGCGTCGACGACTCCGAGGCGGGCCTGTACCTGTGGGCCACCCGCGACGAGGACTGCTGGACGAGCGTGGCGTGGCTGGCCGAGCGGGGCGTCCTCGTCGCCCCGGGCGCCTTCTACGGCGCGGCGGGCGCGCGGCACGTGCGGGTCGCCACGACGGCGACCGACGAGCGGGTCGCCGCGGCGTGCACCCGTCTGGGTGACTGAGGAGGCCACCCACCTCGGACGCCGGGCCCGATCGGCTCAAGTGCGGGCCGCCCGCGCCCGACCCCCTGGAGGACGCACCTTGCGTCGTCGGGCGCGCAGGCGTGCCCGCCTCCCGCCCCCGGAGCCCCCGCATGCGCCCACTGCCCTCGCTCGCCGCTGCCACGACGCTCGCCGTCGCCGGCGTCCTCGCCATCTCGCCCGCGGCGCACGCCGCCACGGCGGCCGACCTCTCGACGGCGCTCGCCGCCCAGCCTGAGCTCGTGACCGGCGCCGAGCTCGTGTCGGACCCCTCGGGTGGCCAGTCCTCGTTCGTCGGGACCACCCCGATCGCGGGCTTCCCGACCGACGGCAGCACCTTCACGGTCCTGTCGTCCGGGCGGGCGGGCGACCTGTACGCCGCCCCGAGCAGCTTCGTGAGCACGAGCTGGGGCGGCACGTCGCGCAGCGGCGGCGGCAGCGACTTCGACGTGACGGTGCTGCGGATCGACTTCACCGCGCCCGTGGGCTCCAACTGCCTCACCGGGTTCGACTTCAAGTTCCTGTCCGAGGAGTTCCCGGACTACGTCGGCCAGAACGTGAACGACGCCTTCATCGTCGAGCTCGACCGCACGACGTGGACGACCGCGAACGGCACCGACATCCTCGCTCCCGACAACATCGCGTTCGACCCCAACGGCAACGTGATCAGCATCAACGCCGGCGGCGACGCGGTCCTGAACGCCGCGAACGCGGCCGGCACCCCGTACGGCGGCGCCACCGAGACCCTCACGGCGCGCACCCCGATCACCGCGGGACCGCACTCGCTCTACTTCACCATCTTCGACCAGGGTGACGACAGCTACGACTCGACCGTGCTCGTCGACGACCTGAAGATCGGCACCGTCGCCGACGTCGCGACCCAGTGCCGTCGTGGCGCCCAGTCGGCGACCACCGTGGTCGCGGCCCCCGTCACCTTCTCCGACGTCGACGGCACCGCGTCCGACACCTACACCGTGCCCGCCGTGGACGGCGTCGTGTACTCGGTGGGCGGCAGCCCGGTGGCGGCCGGCACCTACCCGGGCTCGGGCACCGTGACGGTGACCGCCGCCGCCGCGCCCGGCTACACCCTCGACGGCACGTCGTCGTGGTCGTACGCCTTCACCGACCTGCTGACGGTGACGCCGGCCGCGCCGACCCGCGTGGACGACTACGGCACCGCGCAGGACACGTACACGATCCCGTCGTCCCAGGGTGTCGACTACCAGGTGGGCGGGGTGACGGTGCCGGCCGGCACCCACCCGCACACCACCGGTTCGGACCTGGTCGTCACCGCCGTCGCACAGCCGGGGTACGCCCTGGCCGGCGCCACCTCGTGGACGCTGTCGTTCTCCGACATCACGCTGGTGACGCCGGCTGCGCCGACGGCGCAGGACCCGTACGGCACCGCGCAGGACACCTACACCATCCCGAGCACGCAGGGCGTGGACTACCGGGTCGACGGGGTCACCGTGGCGACCGGTACCCACCCGCACACCACCGGGACGGACCTGGTCGTCACCGCCGTCGCTCAGCCCGGGTACGCCCTCAGCGGCGCGACCTCCTGGACCCTCGCCTTCTCCGACACCACGCTGGTGACGGCGACCGCGCCGACCCGGGTGGACGACTACGGCACCACCGACGACACGTTCACGGTCCCGAGCACGCAGGGCGTGGACTACCAGGTCGGCGGGGTCACGGTCCCGGCCGGCACGCACCCGCACACCACCGGCACCGACCTCGCGGTCACCGCCGTGCCGCAGGCCGGCTACGCGCTCAGCGGGCCGACCAGCTGGACGCTGTCGTTCACCGACATCGCGCTCGTGACGGCGACCGCGCCGACGGCGACCGACGACTACGGCACCGCGCAGGACACCTACACGATCCCCGCCGGCCAGGGCGTGGACTACCAGGTCGGCGGGGTGACCGTGCCGGCGGGCACGCACCCGCACACGAGCGGCACCGACGTCGTCGTCACCGCCGTGCCGCAGGCCGGCTACGCGCTGACCGGCACCACGTCGTGGACGCTGTCGTTCACCGACATCGCGCTGGTGACGGCGACCGCGCCGACCCGCGTGGACGACTTCGGCACCGCGAGCGACACGTACGCGATCCCGACCAGCGAGGGCGTGGACTACCAGGTCGGCGGGGTCACCGCGGCGGCCGGCACCCACCCGCACACCACGGGCACCGACCTCGTCGTCACCGCCGTGCCCCGGGCCGGGTACGCCCTCAGTGGTGCGACCAGCTGGACGCTGTCGTTCTCCGACATCACCCTGGTGTCGCCGGCGGCCCCGACGGCGCAGGACCCGTACGGCACCGCGCAGGACACGTACACGATCCCGTCGTCCCAGGGTGTCGACTACCAGGTGGGCGGGGTGACGGTGCCGGCCGGCACCCACCCGCACACCACCGGTTCGGACCTGGTCGTCACCGCCGTCGCACAGCCGGGGTACGCCCTGGCCGGCGCCACCTCGTGGACGCTGTCGTTCTCCGACATCACGCTGGTGACGCCGGCTGCGCCGACGGCGCAGGACCCGTACGGCACCGCGCAGGACACCTACACCATCCCGAGCACGCAGGGCGTGGACTACCGGGTCGGCGGGGTCACCGTGGCGGCCGGCACCCACCCGCACACCACCGGGACGGACCTGGTCGTCACCGCCGTCGCTCAGGCCGGGTACGCCCTCGCCGGCCAGACGTCCTGGACGCTCGCCTTCACCGACGTCCGGGCCGTCACCGCGAAGGCGCCGGGCCACGTCGACCTCGGCGGCACCAGCCGCGACCGGCTCGTCGTCCCGTCGGTCCCGGGCGTGCGCTACCTCGTCGACGGGGTCCCGACCCCCGCGGGCAGCCACCCGGTCACCGGCACCGTGGTCGTGACGGCCGAGGCCCTCCCCGGCTACGTGCTCGTGGGCCCGAGCACCTGGACCGAGACCTTCGACGCAGCCAGCACCCCGGTCGCGGTGCCGACCGCCGGCCAGGTGCCGGTCGTCCCCGCGGCGGGGACGAGCCCGGGGACGTACACGATCCCCGACGTGCCCGGCGTGCGGTTCTTCGTCGACGGCGTCGAGGTCGAGCCGGGCACCTACACCGGCTCGGGCGACGTCGTCGTGCGGATGGTGGCCGAGGACGGCTACGAGCTCGTCGGCCCGGACACGCTGGTCCTGTCGCTCGGCGTGGTCAGCACCCCTGCCGTGCCGCCCGCCCCGGCGCGGGCGGACGCCGCGGCGCTGGTGCGCACCGGCTCGGGCTCGCTGCCCCGCACCGGCGCGCCGGTCCTGGTGCTGCTCGCGGCCGCGACCACCCTGCTCGGCGCAGGCGCGGGTGCGCTGCTGGCCTCGCGGGCGCTGCGGGAGCGCACCCGCTGAGCCCCGTCCCGGGCCGACCGGGACACCACGCACGACCCGCCGGTCCGGGTCGCCGCCCCGTGCGGCGGCCCGGACCGGTCCCGGTTCGCCGGGTCGGGTGACCGACCGGTAGGTTCGTGGGACGAAGGCGCGTGCGCCCGACAGGTGCCGCCCTCCTCGCGCGAAGGGGTCCCACCGTGTCCGACCAGCCGATGAACCTGTCCTACGAGGGCGGCGAGCTCGAGCTCCCGATCGTCCCGGCCACCGACGGCCAGAGCGGCGTCGACGTCTCGAAGCTGCTCAAGACCACCGACCACGTCACGCTCGACGTGGGCTTCGTCAACACGGCGAGCTGCACCTCGGCGATCACCTACATCGACGGCGACGCCGGCATCCTGCGCTACCGCGGGTACCCGATCGAGCAGCTCGCCGAGAAGTCGAACTTCATCGAGGTCTCGTACCTGCTCATCTACGGCGAGCTGCCCACCGCGAGCCAGCTCGAGGAGTTCGACCAGCGCATCCGCCGGCACACGCTGCTGCACGAGGACCTCAAGCTGTTCTTCAACGGCTTCCCCCGCGACGCGCACCCGATGCCGGTGCTGTCGTCGGCCGTCTCGGCGCTGTCGACCTTCTACCAGGACAGCCTGAACCCCTTCGACGACGAGCAGGTCGAGATCTCGACCGTCCGGCTGCTGGCGAAGCTGCCCACGATCGCGGCGTACGCGTACAAGAAGTCGGTCGGCCAGCCGTTCCTGTACCCCGACAACTCGCTCGGGCTCGCCGAGAACTTCCTGCGGATGACGTTCGGGTTCCCGGCCGAGCCGTACGAGATGGACCCGGTCATGGTGAAGGCGCTCGACCAGCTGCTGATCCTGCACGCCGACCACGAGCAGAACTGCTCCACCTCGACCGTGCGCCTCGTCGGCTCGAGCCAGGCCAACCTGTTCGCGTCGGTCTCGGCCGGCATCAACGCGCTGTTCGGCCCGCTGCACGGCGGCGCCAACCAGGCCGTGCTCGAGATGCTCGACCAGATCCAGGCCAGCGGCGACGACGTCGACACCTTCATGAACAAGGTGAAGAACAAGGAGGACGGCGTCCGGCTGATGGGCTTCGGCCACCGGGTCTACAAGAACTACGACCCGCGCGCCGCGATCATCAAGAAGACCGCCGACGAGCTGCTGGGCAAGCTCGGCAAGATGGACGAGCGGCTCGAGATCGCCATGCGGCTCGAGGAGATCGCGCTGGCCGACGACTACTTCGTCGAGCGCAAGCTGTACCCGAACGTCGACTTCTACACCGGCCTGATCTACAAGGCGATGGGCTTCCCGACGCGGATGTTCACCGTGCTCTTCGCGCTGGGCCGCCTGCCCGGCTGGATCGCCCAGTGGCGCGAGATGATCAACGACCCGCAGACCAAGATCGGCCGCCCGCGGCAGGTCTACACCGGCGCCACCGAGCGCGACTACGCCGCGATCGACGGGCGCTGAGTCCTCAGCCCGGTGAGGTGCCGGCGACGGTGATGCGCAGCAGGTCGGGCGCCGCGCCGTCGTCGGCCACCCAGCCGTCGCCCGGGCTGCTGCGGTCCCACACGCGGCCGCCCACCTCGACCCGCACCACGTCGTAGACGTCGGCGCTCGCCACCGCCCACTGGGCGGCGGCCCAGCCGCGGCGCACCCCGCCCTCGTCCGCGGCGACGGGGGCGACCAGCACCTGGGGGTCGTCCTGCGGCTGCCACGGCGTCGCGCCGAGCTGGGTGTCGAGCGCCTGCTGCACCGCGGTGCTGCGCAGCGCGGCGTCGGCCGCCGACGGCTCGACCGCCCGCAGCCGGCAGTCGAGGGTGCCCGCGGAGTAGCCGGTGAGGGCGCTGGCGAACGCGCGTCCCTCCGGCTCGTGGTCGGCGTAGGCCTCCGGGAACCCCGACCGCTGCACCTCCTGGGCGGCGACGGTGATCTCCATCGTCTCGTAGCCCTCCACCTGCGCCAGGCCGTCGTAGAAGGCGTTGGTGGCGTAGAGCGGGTCGGTGACCTGCTCGGGCGTCCCCCAGCCCTGCGAGGGCCGCTGCTGGAACAGGCCGAGCGAGTCGCGGTCGCCGTAGTCGATGTTGCGCAACTTCGACTCCTGGATCGCGGTGGCGATGCCGATCGTCGCCGCCCGCGCCGGCATGCCGCGCCGCACCGCGACCGCGGAGATCAGCGCGGCGTTGGCGGCCTGGTCGGGCGCCAGCTCGTGCTCGACGCCGTCGACGACCGCGACGCAGGTCTCGCGCAGCAGCGGTCGGGTGCGGTTGTCCCACAGCCACTGGCCGAGCCCGAGGCCGCCGGCCGCGAGCACCAGCACCACGCCCGCGGCGGTGCCGCGCCGGCGCCAGGCCTGGCCGGACGAGCGCGGGGGACGCGCGGCGGGACGGGCGGGACGGGGCACGGGCGGCCCGTCAGTTCGCGTGCAGGGCGGCGTTCAGCTCGACCGCACCGGCAGTGCCCGCGCGGCTGAGCACCTCGACGGCGCCGGTGCGCGAGTTGCGGCGCAGCAGCAGGCCGCTGCGACCGGACAGGTCGAGCGCCTTGACGACGGTGCCGTCGTCGTCGCCGCCGACCACGGTGACCTTGGTGCCCGCCGTGACGTACAGGCCGGCCTCGACGACGCAGTCGTCGCCGAGGCTGATGCCAACCCCGGCGTTGGCCCCGAGCAGGCAGCGCTCGCCGAGGGTGATGCGCTCCTTGCCGCCCCCGGACAGCGTGCCCATGATCGAGGCGCCACCGCCGACGTCGGTGCCGTCGCCGACGACCACGCCGGCCGAGACGCGGCCCTCGACCATCGCGGTGCCGAGCGTGCCGGCGTTGAAGTTCACGAAGCCCTCGTGCATGACCGTGGTGCCCTCGGCGAGGTGCGCTCCGAGGCGCACGCGGTCGGCGTCCGCGATGCGCACGCCCGCGGGCAGCACGTAGTCGGTCATCCGCGGGAACTTGTCGACGCCCAGCACCTGCACCGGGCCGGTGGCGCGCAGCCGCAGCCGGGTCGCCTCGAAGCCGTCGACCGCGCAGGGGCCGCGGTCGGTCCAGACCACGTTGGCCAGCACGCCGAAGAGCCCGTCGAGCGAGACCTCGTTCGGGCGCACGAGCCGGTGCGAGAGCAGGTGGAGGCGCAGGTAGGCGTCGCTCGCGTCGGCCGGCGCCGTGTCGAGGTCGGCCTCGACGGTGCGCACCTCGGTGCGGACGCCACGGGCCGCGTCGTCACCGGCCAGCGCCGCGAGGTCGGCCGGCACCTCGTCGCCGTCGGGACGGGTGCCGAGGCGCGGCTCGGGGAACCAGGTGTCGAGCACGGTGCCGGCCGCGTCGACCGTCGCCAGGCCGTGGCCCCAGGCGGTGCGGGCTGTGGGGGTGGCGTCGGCGGGAGGGACCATGCGGGCAAGCCTACGTGGACCCTCCTAGGCTGGACGCGTGAGCCACGCCCCCCTCGACCTCGCGTCCGACGTCGTCGACCTCACCCGCGCGCTGTGCGACATCGAGTCGGTGAGCGGCGACGAGACCGCCCTCGCCGACGCCGTCGAGCACGCCCTGCGCGGGTACCTGCACCTGGAGGTGCTGCGGGACGGCGACGCCGTCGTGGCGCGCACCGACCTCGGCCGGCCGGAGCGGGTCGTCGTCGCCGGGCACATCGACACCGTGCCGCTGCGCCGTCCGCAGCCCAACCTGCCGACCTGGGTCGAGGGCGAGGACCTGCGCGCGCGGGGCGGCGCCGACGAGCGGGTGGTCTACGGACGCGGCACCGCCGACATGAAGTCCGGTGCAGCCGTGCAGCTCTCGGTGGCCGCGGCGGTCACCGAGCCCGTGCACGACGTCACCTGGGTGTTCTACGACCACGAGGAGGTCGAGTCGTCGCTGAACGGGCTGGGCCGCATCGCGCGCAACCACCCGGAGTGGCTGGAGGGGTCGTTCGGCATCCTCTGCGAGCCGTCGTCCGCGGTGGTCGAGGGTGGGTGCAACGGCACGATGCGCGTCGAGGTGACCGCCCGCGGCGTCGCGGCGCACTCGGCCCGGGCGTGGACGGGTGTCAACGCGATCCACGCTGCGGGAGAGGTGATCTCGCGGCTCAACGCCTACGAGCCGGCGGAGGTCGAGGTCGAGGGCCTGGTCTACCGCGAGTGCCTCAACGCCGTCGGCGTCCGCGGCGGGGTCGCGGGCAACGTGATCCCGGACGAGTGCGTCGTCACCGTGAACTACCGGTTCGCCCCGTCGCGGACGACCGACGAGGCCGAGGCCCACCTGCGGCAGCTGTTCGACGGCTTCGAGGTCGAGGTGACCGACGCGGCACCCGGCGCCCGGCCGGGCCTCGACCACCCGGCGGCGGCCGCGTTCGTCGCCGCGGTCGGCGGCGAGCCCAAGCCGAAGTACGGCTGGACCGACGTCGCGCGGTTCAGCGAGATGGGCGTGCCCGCGGTGAACTTCGGGCCGGCCGACCCGAGCCTGTCGCACACCGACGACGAGCACTGCCCGGCCGAGGCGATCACCCGGTGCCGGGAGGCGCTGGCCGCGTGGTTGGAGGGCCGCTCCGCTTGAAGCCGCGCAGCCGCGCGTCGGCCGTGCCGAGCTGCTGGCGGGCGGTGGCGTCCGAGGCGTGCGCGCCCGCGGTCAGCGTGACCACCAGGCCGGGGTGCACGGCGTCCCAGTCGTGCTCGGCGACGACCCGCTGGCAGCGGCGCGCGCACTCGGTGGCCGCGGCGCCGTCGGCGCCCGGCAGCAGCACGACGAACTCGTCGCCGCCGTAGCGGAACAGCTGGTCTCCCTCGCGGACGGCGCCGGACAGGAGCCGGCCGACCTGGCGCAGCACCTCGTCGCCGACCAGGTGGCCGTGCTCGTCGTTCACCTGCTTGAAGCCGTCGAGGTCGGCGATGACCACGCCGACCCGCGGGGGCGGGGCGTCGTCCCAGCCGTCGAGCACCCGCTCGAGGTGGTACCGCGTCCCGGCGCCCGTGAGCGTGTCGACCTGCACGCGGCGCTGCAGCACGGCGTTCTGCCGGGCGAGCGCCTCGGTGCGGGCGTGGGTGCGCACCGCGGCCTGCAGCGCGCTGCGCGAGGCGGCGAGCAGGGCGCCGAGCCGCCGGTCGCGCTCGCCGGTGAGCTCGACCACGCGGTCGGGCAGCCCGCGCGCGAGCAGGGCGAGCTCGAGGTCGAGCACCGCGGTCGTGGCCACCACCGACAGCGGCCCGACCGGGGCGGTGCCGCGCACCAGGCGCTCGTGCGCCTCGCGGACGACGGCCACCCGCACGGCACCGCTGCCGAGCTCCCAGCCGGGCGAGGTGACGAGCCGCTGCAGCGCGTGCGCGGCCCCGGCGACCCACAGCTCGGCGGCCGGGCCGTAGGGCACCGGGCCGAACGGGACGACGTCCCAGTCCGGCCGCAACGCTGCGAGCGCGTCCCACGCGGCGGCGGGGTCGTCGACCCAGGCTCGTGTCACGGCCGAGGCCGTCCGCAGGGTGAGGCCGCGGGCCCGCACCATCCGCGGGTCGTCGCGCAGCTGCGCGAGCCGCTCCTGCACCTGCACCAGGGCCCGGTCGTCGACCGCCCCGCCCGTCAGCCGCTCGGCCAGCGCGGCCTCGAGCCGCACGAGCACCTCGTTCAGCGTGGCCGACCCGCCGTCCGGGGCGGCCGGGTCGTCGGCCGCCGACTCCAGCCGGCGGCTGCGGGCGGCCAGGTCGAGGGCGTCCTGCACCAGCCCGACCCGGCTGCAGAACACCGTGAGGGCGTTGAGCGCGACGTGGGTGAACCGGCGGGTGAGCGGGTCGTCGCCGTCGTCGTCGGGCAGCAGCGCCCGCGCCCGCACGTGGGCGGCCACCGCGGGGGCGAGGTCGTCGCCGCTCAGCACGATGGCCCGCATCGCCACCAGCGCGGCGTGGCCGGCGGGCGGCAGGTCGGTGCCCCGGACGGCGACCTCGGCCCGCTCCAGCGCCGTCGCGGCGGCGTCGAGAGGGCCACCGGCGACCAGGTGGGCGACGGCCTCGGCCAGCGCGCGGGCGCAGGTCGCCGCGGGGGAGGCGTGGTCGTCGCCGAGGTCGGCCAGCGCGGCCGGGACGTCGGTGTCGCCGTCCTGCACCCGCGCGAGCAGCGCGAGGGCACGCCAGGCAGCGTCGTCCTCGAGCCCGCGCGGCAGCTGCATCCGGCCGTTCCCGTTCCGTCCCCGTCCTCGCCGCGGGCACGCCGCGGCCGGCCGCGCCCCGAGGCGCTCCTGCGTAGTGTGACCGGTATGACCTCCTCCTCGCACCCCGGGACGGCCTACCCGGGTCCCGAGCGCCGCCGCGGGCCGGTGACCCTGCGGGGTCCCGAGGTGCCCGGGGAGACCACCGACCAGCACCTGCTCGACAGCCACGGCCCCGCCGACTGGGTGCACACCGACCCGTGGCGGGTGCTGCGCATCCAGAGCGAGTTCGTCGAGGGGTTCGGCGCGCTCGCCGAGCTCGGCCCGGCGGTCAGCGTGTTCGGGTCGGCGCGCACGCCGCGCGACCACCCCGACTACGCGGTCGGCGTCGAGGTCGGGCGCCGGCTGGCGCAGGCGGGGCTCGCCACGATCACCGGCGGCGGGCCGGGTGCGATGGAGGCCGCCAACCGCGGCGCCCGCGAGGCCGGCGGGTGCTCGGTCGGGCTCGGCATCGAGCTGCCGTTCGAGCAGGGGCTGAACGAGTTCGTCGACATCGGCGTCGACTTCCGCTACTTCTTCGCCCGCAAGACGATGTTCGTGAAGTACGCACAGGGGTTCATCGTCCTGCCCGGCGGGTTCGGCACCTTCGACGAGCTCTTCGAGGCGCTGACGCTGGTGCAGACCCGCAAGGTCACCTCGTTCCCGATCGTCCTGATGGGCACCGCCTACTGGGCGGGCCTGCTCGACTGGCTGCGCGGCACGGTGCTCGCGCGCGGGGCCATCGGCGCGGCCGACGTCGACATGCTGCGGCTCACCGACGACCCGGACGAGGCCGTCCGCGTCATGGTCGAGCACTCGGAGCCGTAGACGGGACGCACGGCTGCGGCGCACAATCGGCAGATGTCCGTGCGTCCGGCTCCCGAGAACGGCGGGGTCGTCGTCGGCCGCGACCGGCCGGGCCGCGCGCTGCGCGTGTCGGCCCACCCCGAGCTCGGACGCGTGGTGCTGAGCCTGTGGGACGGCGCCCGCTGCATCGGCACCCTGCGGGTCACGCCCGGCGACGTGCCCGACATGGTGCGCGCGCTGACCGGCGCCGCGGTCGCCGCCGCGGGCGACGGGCTCGAGCACGACGAGGGCGAGGCCGGCCCCGGCACGCACCTCACCTCGGTGCCCACGGGCCAGTTCGCACCGCCCGCCTGAGGCTGCGCCACACTGGCGCGCGTGGCTGCCGTCTGCGTCTTCTGCTCCTCGTCCGAGGCGATCGACCCCGTCTTCCCCGACCTGGCGAGCCGGGTGGGCACGGTGCTCGGCGAGCGCGGCCACACCCTCGTCTCCGGCGGCGGCCGGGTCTCGATGATGGGCGCCGTGGCGCGCGCCGCGCGGGCGGCGGGCGCCCACACCCTCGGCGTGATCCCGCAGGCGCTGGTGCCGCTCGAGGTCGCCGACGACGACGCCGACGAGCTGGTCGTCACCGACGGCATGCGCGAGCGCAAGGCGCTCATGGACGCCCGCGCCGACGCCTTCGTGGTGCTGCCCGGCGGGCTCGGCACGCTCGAGGAGCTGTTCGAGGTCTGGGTGGCCCGCTCGCTCGGCATGCACACCAAGCCGATCGTGGTCTGCGACCCCACCGGCCTGCTCGCCCCGCTGCACGTCCTGGTCGACCACCTCGAGGAGGCCGGCTTCGTCCGGCACGACGCCCGCGAGGCGCTGCTGTGGGCGACCTCGGCCGAGGAGGCGGTCGACCTGGTCGAGCAGCACCTGGGCCGCGAGCCGCGCCTCGTCCCCGGCACCGAGGTGCTCGAGGCCGTCGACGCCGACGACTGAGCGGCCCTGCGAGCCACTCCGCGCACCTGTTCGCCACGTCGCACCGGTCACGTCGTGCGCGGGGTGACGACCAGTTGTGCGGAGTGGGGCGTACGCCGGGCCGCAGCGCGTCCGAAGGCCCGCTCGACGCGTCGCCGCACGCCCGCCGGGTCGCGCAGGTCGGCCCAGGTCCACCGGGCCACCTCGAGGCCGAGGTCGCGCAGGGCGTCCTCCCGCAGCTTCTCCGCCGTCACCACCTCGGACGGAGGTCGGGCGCTGTCGCCGCCCGCGTACTTCACCAGCCCGTCGAACTCGCCGACCGTCCCCCGCTCGGGCCACAGGAAGTCGGTGCGCGCCACGAACCGTCCGCGGTCGAGCACGACGGTCTGCAGGTCGGGGGCCGGCAGCCCGACGTGGGCGAGGACCACCCGGCTGCGTGACTCGCCGACGCTCTCGCTACGACCGTCCGCGAAGGCCACCACCCGCCGCGCCCGGCCGGCGCCGGGGCGCCTCGTGGCGGCAGCGACCGCCTCCGCGAGCACCGCCGGCGTCACGAGCCCCCGGTGGAGCGCGGCGTCCGCCACGACGACGCCCGCCTCGTAGGCCGCCTCCCGCAGGACGTCGACGACCGTGCGGGCGGGCGAGGTGACGCGCAGCCCGTGCACCTCGCCGACCTCGGACGGTGCGAGGCGGGCGGTCCGCACCCGCACCGGTCCGCGGGCGCGCCCACCGCCGTCGAGCGGCCGCGTCACCTGGACCGGCCCGAGCCGCAGCCCCCAGGTGGGCAGGCCGTGGACGAGCGCCGCGGTGGCGTGGCTGAGGACGGCGTCGTCGGACAGGCGTCCGAGCGCGGCGCGGGCGGCGGCGAGGTGCCGACCGGCGGCGTCGAGCCCGTCGGCCAGGTCGCCGCGGAGGTAGGCGCCCGGACCGATGCGGACCAGGCGCCCCCGGCGCAGGAGCGCGCGCAGCTCGCCGTCGCCCCACCCCTCGGCCAGCAGGTCGGCGCGACGCAGGTGGTGCGGTGGGGGAGGAGGCGGGGAGCCGGTCATCCCGGGAGCGTCGTCCGACCGGAGCCGCCACGTCGGCTCCGGTCGCCCGGCTGTGGACGGCGCCCGCTCCCGGCGGCCTGTGGACGACGCGCACCTGCTCGTCACCCCGCACGCGCTACGGCGTGCGCGGGGTGACGGCGCGCTGTGCGGGGTGCCCTGCGACGATGACCCGGTGATGACGGCGTGAGCGGACCCGTCCCCGCCGGGGCGCACCCGCTGGTGCTGCGCGGGCGCACCTTCGACGCCTCCCGTCCGGCGGTGATGGCGATCGTGAACCGCACGCCGGACTCGTTCTTCGCCGGCAACCGGTACGCCGACCTGTCCGCGGCGGTCGACGCCGTGGGGCGCGCCGTCGAGGAGGGTGCCGACCTGGTCGACGTCGGCGGCGTGCGGGCCGGGCAGGAGGGCGACGTGGTCTCGGCGGCCGAGGAGGTCGACCGGGTGCTGCCGCTGCTGACCGCGGCGCGCGAGGCCTTCCCCGACCTGGTGCTGAGCCTCGACACCTGGCGCGCCGAGGTGGCCGAGGCGGCCGCCGGGGTCGGCGTCGACCTGGTGAACGACACCTGGGCGGGGGCCGACCCCGCCCTCGTCCACGTCGCGGCGCGCACCGGTGCCGGGTACGTCGTCTCGCACACCGGCGGGCTGCCGCCGCGCACCGACCCGGTCGCCGTCACCTACGGCGAGCGGCCCGACGACGTGGTGGCCGACGTGGTGCGGGTGCTGCGCGAGGGGGCCGAGGCCGCGGAGCGCGCCGGGGTGCCGCGCGAGCGGGTGCTCGTCGACCCCACGCTCGACTTCGGCAAGACCACCCGGCACTCGCTGGCCGTCGTGCGCCACCTCGCCGAGGTCGTCGACCTCGGCTACCCGGTGCTGATGGCGTTGTCGCGCAAGGACTTCATCGGCGAGACGCTCGGGCTCGAGGCCGACGACCGGCTCGAGGGCTCGCTCGCCGGGACGGCCGTGTCGGCCTGGCTGGGCGCCACGGTGTTCCGCGCCCACGACGTGCGGGCCACCCGCCGGGTGCTCGACCTGGTCGCCTCCGTGCGCGGCGACCGGCCGCCGCTGCGCGCCGTGCGCGGCGAGCCGCCCGTGCCGGCGGCCGACGCCTGAGCGGGCGTGGCACCATGCCCGCGTGGACCTGATCCTGCTGCTCCTCGCGCTCGCCGTGGTCGGCGTGACCGCCGCGGTGGCCGTGGGCCGGGTGCGCGGGGGGCTGGACGAACCGGTGCGCTCGCGCGCCGACAACGCGCTGCCGGCCGGTCGGCTGGTGGCCGACGACGTCGCCCGGGCGAAGTTCTCGATCGGCCTGCGCGGGTACCGCATGGACGAGGTCGACGCCGCGCTCGACCGGCTGCAGGGCGAGCTGCGCGAGCGCGACCACGAGCTGGCCGCGCTGCGCTCGCGGCTCGAGGACGCCCCCGGTCCCGAGGCATGAGGACGTTCACGGCGGTCGTCGACACCACGCTGCCGCCGGCCGAGGCGTTCGCCGCGCTCACCGACTGGCCGAGCCACGGCCGGCACGTGCCGCTCACGCAGGTGCGGGTGCTGCACGACGCGGGCGGGGTGGGCACGACGTTCCGCGCCCGCACCGGGCTCGGGCCGCTCGGGTTCGACGACGACATGCGCGTGGACGAGTGGGCGCCCCCGGGCGCCGACGGCCGCGGGCACGCCGCGCTGGTGAAGACCGGACGTCCCCTGCGCGGCAGCGCCCGGATCGAGGTGGAGCCGCGGGGCACCGGGTCGCGGGTGCGCTGGACAGAGGGCGTGGAGATCGGCCCGCGCCGGCTGGCCCCGGTGGTCGACGCCGTCGCGGTGCCGGCCGGCCGGGTGCTGTTCGGCCGGGTCGCGCGCCGGCTGCTGCGCGACCGCGAGCGGGCGGCCGGGCGTGCCTGACCTCGTCGTCGGCGAGGACGGCCTGGCCCGGTGCGCGTGGGGTGCGAGCACCCCCGACTACGCCGACTACCACGACGGCGAGTGGGGGCGCCCGGTGCACGGCGAGCACGCGCTGTACGAGCGGATCACGCTCGAGGCGTTCCAGTCCGGGCTGTCCTGGCTCACCATCCTGCGCAAGCGCGAGGGGTTCCGGCTCGCGTTCGCCCGCTTCGACCCGGAGGTCGTCGCGCGGTTCGGCGACGCCGACCGCGAGCGCCTGATGGCCGACGCGGGGATCGTCCGCAACCGGGCGAAGATCGAGGCGGCGATCACGAACGCGCGCGCGGTGCTCGAGCTGCGCGACGGACCGGGTCTCGACGACCTGCTCTGGTCGTTCGCCCCGGATGCGACGACCCGGCCTGTGCCGCAGTCGTTCTCGGACGTCCCTGCGGTGACCCCCGAGTCGAAGGCGCTCGCCGAGGAGCTGAAGCGCCGCGGCTTCGCGTTCGTCGGACCGACCACGGCGTACGCCGGCATGCAGGCCTGCGGGCTCGTCGACGACCACCTCGCGGGCTGCCACGCGCGCGGACGCGGTCGGTGAGGCCGGCGCGCCCGCCCTGGTGGCAGCGGGTCCCCGGGTGGGTGCTGGCCCTGCTCGTCTACGGGGCGACCCGCGTCGTCAGCACCGCGTTCACCCTCGCCGCCGGGCCGTCGCAGCAGGCGAACCTCTGGGCTCCGCAGGACGACCCGCCCTACGGCGACTTCGTCTCGATGTGGGACGGCGACCGCTACCGCGTCATCGCCGAGGACGGCTACCCGCACCCGCTGCCCGTCGACGAGGCGGGGGAGCCGACGCAGAGCGAGTGGGCCTTCTTCCCCGCCTACCCGGCCCTGGTGCGGGTGGTGCAGGCGGTGCTCGGGCTGGTGCTGCCCGGCGACGTCGGGTTCCGGACGGTCGCGCCGACGGTGAGCCTGCTCTGCGGGTTCGCGGCCGCGGTGGTGGTGTTCCACCTGTTCCGCACGCGCGCGACCACCGGCGAGGCGCTGCTCGGCGTCGCGCTGGTCGGGTCGTTCCCGACCGCCGCCGTGCTGCAGTACTCCTACAGCGAGGCGCTCTGCCTGCTCGCCCTGGCCGCCTCGCTGCTGCTGCTCACGACCCGGCGCTACGTCGCGGTGCTGCCGGCCGTCGCGCTGCTCGGGCTCACCCGGCCGGTCGGGCTCGCGTTCGGCCTGGTCGTGCTCGTCCACCTGGTGGTGCGGTGGCGGCACCGGCACGACGACCCGTTCCCGCTGCGGCAGGCCCTGCAGGTGGTGCTCGTCGGCGCCGTGACCGGGGCCGCCGCCCTGGCGATGCCGGTGGCGACCGGCCTGGCCGCGGGCCGTCCGGACGGGTACACCGCGGTGCAGGTGGCGTGGCGGGTGCAGGACCACATGGAGTGGTTCACGCCGTGGGCGTGGATGGCCGACTACGTGTTCGGCGACGACGGGCCGCTGTTCCTCGCCCTGCTGGTCGTCGCGGTGGTCGGCGTGCTCGCCTCGCCGTCGGCCCGGGCGCTCGGGCTCGAGATGTGGACGTGGTGCGCCGCGTACGCCCTCTACCTCGCGGCGGTGCTCGACCCGTTCACCTCGCTGCCGCGGTTCCTGCTGCTGTTCTTCCCGCTCGCACTGGCGCTGGTGCTGACCCTGACCGGGTGGCGCCGGTACGTGCTGGTCGCCGCCTGGCTCGCGCTCTCGCTGTGGGCGCAGTGGGAGTGGGTGCGGGTGCTGTGGGTGTTCAACCCGCCGAGCGACTACCCGCCGTAGGGATCAGGCGCCGGTGAACCGCGGCGGCCGCTTCTCCAGGAACGCCTGCACCGCCTCCGCGTGGTCGGCCGTGCCGCCGGTCGCCGCCATGTGGTGCGCCTCGTGCTCGAGCGCCTCGGTCAGCGGGTGCTCGGCCGAGTAGGCCACCACCCGCCGGATCGCCGCGTACGCGGCGGTGGGCCCGGCCGCGAGCGCGACCGCGACCTCGCGTGCCCGCGCGGGCAGCTCGTCGTCCGGGACGACCTCGGTGGCCAGCCCGATCGCCAGCGCCTCCTCGGCGCCGACGGTGCGCGGACGCAGCAGCAGGTCCTTCGCCCGGCCGAGCCCGACGAGCCGCGGCAGGAAGTACGACGCGCCGGTGTCGGCGGACAGCGCGACGCCGGTGAAGGCGAGGTTGAAGCCGGCCGACGCGGCCAGGAGCCGCAGGTCGGCGGCCATCGCGAGCGAGGCGCCCGCGCCGGCGGCCACGCCGTTCAGCGCGGCGACGACCGGCTTGTCCATGGTGGCCAGCGCCGTCACCGTCGGGTTGTAGTGCTCGGGGACGGTGCGCCACAGCGACTCGTCGCCGGCGCCCAGCAGCCGCACGTGCTCGCGCAGGTCCTGCCCGACGCAGAACGCCCGTCCCGTCCCGGTCAGCAGCACGCACCGCACCGCCGGGTCGGCGGCCGCCGCGGTCACGGCCGCGAGCAGCTGCTCCTTGGTCGCCACGTCGAGCGCGTTCATCGCGTCCGGTCGCGCGAAGGTGAGGGTGCCGACGCCGTCGGCGACCTCGTAGCGGACGGACCGCTCCGCCTGCTGGTCGACCTGCTCGTCCACCGGCTGGTCCACGGGGGCCTCCTCGTCGTCGCGGGTGCGTCCGGGCGAATCGTCCGCGTCCGGTTTCGCACAGCACCGCCCGCACGGGATAATGGCAGCATCGCGCCGCCCGGAGACCGCCGGGCCGGTGGCCGCTGCCGGCGGCAGCGACCGGACAGGAAGGGGAACCGCTCATGGCGGCCATGAAGCCGAGGACGGGCGACGGCCCGCTCGAGGTGACCAAGGAGGGGCGCAGCATCATCCTGCGCATGCCGCTGGAGGGTGGCGGCCGGCTGGTCGTCGAGATGACCCCGGACGAGGCGACCGCCCTGGGCGACGCCCTCACCTCGGCCGTCCAGTGACCTCCTGACCCACCGACGCCCCGCGGGCCCGGCACCACCACGGTGCCGGGCCCGCGGCGTCCCCGCATAGGGTCGGTCCGTGGCCCAGCCCTCCTCCCACCACCCCGCGCACCTGGACGAGCGACCGCTGCCGACCGTGGAGCTCGCCGGCGCGGGCGACCCCGCCGCGGTGCTCGCCGTGCCGGTCGCGCAGGGCGACGACGGCCCGCTCCCGGGCCCCGGCACCGCCGAGGCGCTCGCCGACGCCGGGCTCGACCTGGCCACGATCTGCGCCGACCACCGGTTCACCGGCTCGGCCGGCGCCGTCCTGACCTTCCCGGTCGCGCGCCGCGAGGGCGCCGGTCCGCGACGGCTCGTCCTGGTCGGCACCGGTGACGGCTCGGTCACCGCCCTGCGCCGGGCCGGTGCGGGCCTGGCGCGATCGCTCCCGGGCGTCGACGCCGTTGACGTCGCCCTCACCGAGGGGCGCGAGCCCGACGAGGTGGGCGCCCTCGTCGAGGGCCTGCTCCTCGGCGCGTACCAGGCACCCCGCACCGGGACGACGAGCAAGCCCGCGCCGGTCGGCGCGGTCCACCTGGTCGGGGCCGGGGGTGACCCCGCGACCGCCGAGGCCGTCCAGCAGGCCGTCGGCGACGCCCGCGCCACCTGGCTCGCCCGCGACCTGGCGGTGACGCCGTCGTCGGTGAAGACGCCCACCTGGGTCGCGCGCACCGCGGAGGCGCTCGCCGCCGAGGTGCCGGGCCTCGAGGTCGAGGTGCTCGGCGCCGGGCGCCTCGCGTCCGAGGGGTTCGGCGGCCTGCTGGCGGTGGGCGGCGGCTCGGCGTCGCCGCCGGCGCTGGTGCGGGTCACCTGGCAGCCGGCCGACGCCGTCGACGACGACCACGTCGTGCTGGTCGGCAAGGGCATCACCTTCGACACCGGCGGCCTCAGCATCAAGCCGCGCGAGGGCATGGTGTCGATGAAGACCGACATGAGCGGTGCGGCCGTCGTGCTCGCCGCGGTGCTGGCCGCCGCCCGCACCGGCGTGCCGCGCCGCGTCACGGCGCTGCTCGCCCTGGCCGAGAACGCCGTCGGCGCCGGCGCCTACCGACCCGGCGACGTCGTGACCGTCTACGGCGGCACGACCGTCGAGATCGCCAACACCGACGCCGAGGGCCGCATCGTCCTGGCCGACGCGCTCGCCTACGCCGACGCGCACCTCGACCCCGCCGTGCTCGTCGACGTCGCGACGCTCACCGGCGCCGCGTCGCTCGGCCTCGGGCGCCGCCACGCCGCGCTGTACTCCGACCACGACGACCTGGTGGCCGAGCTCGAGGCGGCCGCGGCGGCGACGGGGGAGCGGGTCTGGCGGATGCCGCTCGTCGACGACTACGCGGTCGAGGTCGAGTCCGACCTCGCCGACCTGCGGCACGTGACCGCCGACCGCACCCGCTTCAACGGCGGCGGCTCGATCTCGGCGGCGCTCTTCCTGCGCGAGCTCGTCGGCGAGCGGCGCTGGGCCCACCTCGACGTCGCCGGGCCGGCCCGGGCCGACAAGGACGAGCACGAGGTCTGCAAGGGCGCGACCGGCTGGGGCGCCCGGCTGCTGCTGCGCTGGCTGCGCTCGGGCTGACGGTCGCGGGCCGTCCGCGGGTTCCGTCCCCGCGAGGCCCCGGTGGTAGGTTCGCACCGCCCTCGCCCCCGCCGCGCGCCCGCGCCGGACGTCCCGCGCGAGGCGCGAGCCGACGACGAGGAGCAGGTGGGTGCCGCACGACCAGGAGCCGGAGACGGGTGAGCCGGAGACGGGCACGTACGTCCCCGGCTACTTCGAGACCCGCCTGGCCCCGAACGCCAACCGGCGCGGGGTGTGGACCCACATCTGCCGCTACCTCGAGCGCTGGCTGCCGGACGCCGGCGGCGACGTGCTCGAGCTCGGCGCCGGGTGGTGCGACTTCTCGAACGAGGTCCGCGCCCGCCGCGTGGTCGCGATGGACCTCGACGCCACCGTCGAGCGGGCCGCCGCCGACCACGTGCAGGCCGAGGTCGGCGACTGCTCCGACCTGTCCCGCTTCGCCGACGGCGAGTTCGACCTGGTCTTCGCCTCGAACCTGCTCGAGCACCTCGACCGCGAGACCACCGGCCGGCTGCTGGCCGAGTCGGCCCGGGTGCTGCGCCCGGGCGGCCGCCTGGTGCTCATGCAGCCGAACTTCCGGCTCGCCCCCGGCGCGTACTTCGACGACTACACGCACGTGGCGATCTGGACCGACGTGTCGCTGCACGACTACCTGGTCTCGCTGGCCTGGACGCCGGTGAAGGTGATGCCGCGCTTCCTGCCGCTCACGATGCGCTCGAAGGCGTCCGGCCTGACGTTCCTGGTGCCGTGGTACCTGCGCAGCCCCGTCAAGCCGCTCGCCGGCCAGATGCTGGTCGTCGCCGAGCCGCCCGCGCGCCGGTGACCGCGCCGGTGAGCGCGCCGCCGGCGACCGCGGCCGCCGCGCCGCCGGCGCGCGCCGGGGCCAGCCTGGCGGCGCTGGTCGCGGTGCCGTACCTGGTGCTGATGCTGGTCTGGGCGATGTCGAACCCCCCGGGTGCCTCGCCGGACGAGTCGGACCACCTGGTGAAGTCGCTCGGCGCCGCCACCCTCGACGTCGGCCAGACCTACACCGGCCCGCCGGCCGAGCAGAGCCTGGTCGCCGAGCGCAACGCCTCGCTCGCGCGCGTCTTCGAGATCCCGGCCCGGCTGTCGCCGGTGGGCCTGGACTGCACGAAGTTCCAGCCCGACCAGACCGCCGCGTGCCAGCCGCCGCGCTCGGACGACGGGGGCACGGTGACGGCGGTCGCCGCCGTCGGCGCCTACCCGGTGTTCCTCTACGTCCCCCTCGGCTGGGCCGCCTCGCTCGGCGGCGACGCCGTCGAGGCCGTCAAGGCGGGCCGGGTGCTGTCCGCGGTCGTGGGGGCCCTGTTCATCGGCCTCGCCACCTGGCACCTCACCCGCTGGCTCGGCCCGCGCCGCCTGCTCGGGCTGCCGGTGGTGCTCACCCCGATGGTGCTGTTCGTCGGCGGCTCGCTGTCGACCAGCGGGTGGGAGATCACCGCCGCCACGGCGGTCGCGGCCGTGGTCGTCGTCGCCACCCGTCGTCCGGCGTCGCTGGCGGACGGGCCCACCCTCGCCCTGCTCACGGTGGCGGGCTGCGTCCTGGTGCTGAGCCGCCAGACCGGCGCCGTCGTCCTCGCCCTGCTCGGGCTGGTCGCGCTGGGCCGCGGCGCCTGGCCGGTGCTGTGGGGGCAGCTGCGGCGCGGCGCGCCGCGGCTGCTCGTCCCGCTCGCGGCGGTCGTCGTGAGCGGCGTCGCCGTGGTGGTGTGGGAGCTGCGCTACGACCACCCGGCGCACACCGGGTCGGCGTTCGCACCCGGCGCGCTGCGCGGGCTCGCGAACCTCGTCCCCGACCTGCTGCGCGGCTCGATCGGGCTGTTCGGCTACCTCGACACGGCGCTGCCCCTGCCCGCCCTGGCGGCGTGGATCGCCGTGGTGGGCCTGGTCGTCGGCCTCGGCCTGGCCGTCGGGAGCCGCGCCGACGTGCTCACCGTCGTGGCGGTCCTCGCCGTCGTGGTCGTGTTCGCCTACGTCACCTACGCGACCGTGTTCTTCCCGATCCAGGCCGGCCTGCAGGGCCGGCACCTGCTCGCGATGGTGGCCGTGGTGCCGCTGCTCGCGGGCGTCGCCGCCAGCGAGTGGCTCGACGAGCACGGCGGGACGCACGCCGTCGCGCGGCTCACCGTCGTGGTCGGCGCCGTCGTCGCGCTGGTGCACGTCTGGTCGCTGGCGATCAACGCCCGGCGCTACGCCGTCGGCAGCACCGGCCCGTGGTTCTTCGTCGACGACGCCCAGTGGGCGCCGGCCTACGGCTGGGTGACCTGGCTGGGGCTCGGCCTGGTCGGCGCCGTCCTGCTCGCGGTGGTGCTCGCGCGCGCTCCTGCGCTCGGGCCCCGACCCGTCGACAGCCGACCCGTCGACAGCCGCTCCTCCGACAGCCCGTCCGCGCGGGACCGCGCCGCCGCGGACGCCGAGAAAGGGACCTCCTGATGTGGCACGGTAGGACGCTGTCGGTGGTGCTGCCGACGTACAACGAGAAGGACAGCATCGCCCGGTGCATCCGCGACTTCGAGGCGCTGGGGATCGTCGACGAGGTCATCGTCGTGAACAACAACGCCGCCGAGGGCACCTCCGAGGAGGTCGCCACCACCGGCGCGCGCGAGGTCGTCGAGACCGCCCAGGGCTACGGCGCGGCGATCAAGCGCGGCCTGCGCGAGGCGCAGACCGACCTCGTCGCGGTGTGCGAGCCCGACGGCACGTTCCGTGCCGCCGACCTGCACAAGCTGCTGCCGTTCACCAGCGAGTGCGACTTCGTCGTCGGGTCGCGGACGGTGTCGACCTTCATCTGGGACGGCGCCAACATGGGCTGGTTCCTGCAGTGGGGCAACTGGGCCGTCGCCAAGCTGATCGAGGTGCTCTTCAACACCACCTCGCTGTCGGACGTGGGCTGCACGTTCCGCGTCGTCTCGCGCGAGCGCGCCGCCGACACCCTGGCCAAGGCCGAGCTCGACGGCTCGGCGTTCGGCCTGGAGATGCTGATGCTGGCGATCATCCGGCACGCCCGGGTCGTGCAGGTGCCGGTGAACTACCACCCGCGGGTGGGCCACTCCTCGGTCACGGGCGACTTCCGCAAGACCGTCCAGCTCGGCCTCGAGATGGGCCGGATGGTGCTGCGGATGCGCGTCCGCATGCACCGCCTGCGCCGGTGACCCGCGCCGGGACGGCGTCCCCGGGGACCGCGCGGTACCGTCCGGGGATGCGGGTGGTGGGTCGGGTCGTCGACCTGGTCAGGCTGCTGTGGCGCCAGGTCGCCGCCTTCGGCGTCGTGGGCGTCGTGGCGCTCGTCGTCGACGTCGCCCTGTTCAACTGGCTCATGTACGCGGGCGGCGGGGGCGTGCTGGAGGGCCGCCCGATCGAGGCGAAGATCGCGTCGTCGGCCGCGGCCACCGTGGTGTCGTGGCTGGGCAACCGCTACCTGACGTTCCGGTCGCGCCGCCGTCCCCGGGTGCACCACGAGTTCGCCCTGTTCGTCGTCATGTGCACGGCCGGGCTGCTCATCACGCTGGGCATCCTGTGGTTCTCGCACGACGTGCTGGGCTTCACCTCGCCGCTCGCGACCAACGTCGCGGGCAACGGCATCGGGCTCGCCGCGGGCACCGCGTTCCGGTTCTGGGCCTACCGCCAGTTCGTCTTCAACCACGCCGAGCCGGGCGAGGAGCCCGAGATCGCCGACGTGGCGGCCCCGCACGCCGACCTGCACGCGACGGGACGCCCGACGCCCTGAGCCGTCGGTCGGGCGCCGTCAGCGGCGGACGGCCACCAGCAGGCCGTCGCCCACCGGCAGCAGCGCGCTCACCAGCGACTCCTCGCGACGCACCGCCTTGCCGAGCTCGCGGATCGCGGTCGTCTGCTCGTCGCGCTGGGCCGGGTCGGCGACCTTGCCGCCCCACAGCGCGTTGTCGACGGCCAGGACGCCGCCCGGACGCAGCAGCCGCAGCGCCTGCGCCAGCAGGGCCTCGAGCTCGGTCTTGTCGCCGTCGAGCAGCACCAGGTCGTAGGCGCCGTCGGTGAGGCGGGGGAGCACGTCGAGCGCGCGGCCGGTGATGAGGCGGGCCCGCTGCGGGCGCACGCCGGCTTCGGCGAACGCCTCCTTCGCCGCGCGCTGGTGCTCGGCCTCGACGTCGATCGAGGTGAGCACCCCCTCCTCGCCCATGCCCTCGAGCAGCGCCAGGCCGGACACCCCGGCGCCGGTGCCGACCTCGACGACGGCGCGGGCGGCGACCGCGGCGGCCAGCACCCGCAGGGCGGCGGCACCGCCGGGGCCGACCGGCGTGCAGCCGAGCTCGGTGCCCCGCGCGCGGGCGCGCTGGGCCACCTCGTGCTCGGGGACGAACTCCTCGGCGTAGGCCCGGCTCGCGGGCGATCCGGCAGAGATGGCGGGCCTCCTGGTGCTGGCGGCCGGGCTCCCGGGTGGCGGGCCCGACGGGTGCGGCCGAGCCTAGTGGTGAGGCCGCCGGGGTGGTGGGCACGGTGGCGCGCACGGTTCCTCCACACGTCCCACCCCGAACCGCACCGGTGCCTCCCAGCGTGCTCCCAGGTACGCCGGGAACTCTGGTGGCCTCGCCGGTGTTCACCTGGTGAGCCGGTCGCTCGGGCGACCGGCCCCGTCGCAAGCAGAGGACGTGATCGGCCGTGACGCAGACCGCCGTGGCCCCCACCGCGCTGGAGCAGGGCGCGCTCGACCCCGCCGCGCTCGACCCCGAGCAGCCGTGGGTCCCCCCGACGTGGGAGGAGATCGTCCGCGACCACTCCGCCCGGGTCTACCGGCTCGCGTACCGGCTCACCGGCAACCAGCACGACGCCGAGGACCTCACCCAGGAGGTCTTCGTCCGCGTGTTCCGGTCGCTGAGCACCTACACGCCCGGCACCTTCGAGGGCTGGCTGCACCGCATCACCACGAACCTGTTCCTCGACCAGGTGCGCCGCAAGGCCCGCATCCGGTTCGACGCCCTGCCCGACGACGGCGGCGACCGGCTGGCCGGCCGCGAGATCGGCCCCGAGCGCGCGTTCGAGCACCACAACCTCGACCTCGACATCCAGCACGCCCTCGACCAGCTCCCGCCGCAGTTCCGCGCCGCCGTGGTGCTGTGCGACATCGAGGGGCTGTCCTACGAGGAGATCGCCGACGTGCTCGACATCAAGCTCGGCACCGTCCGCTCCCGCATCCACCGTGCCCGCGGGATGCTGCGCGCGTCGCTGGCCCACCGGGCGCCGGGCTCCGACCCCGAGGTCGTGCCCGAGGACGCCGCCCCGCGCCGCCGCCGGTTCGTGCCGCGGCTCACCGGGGGCGCCGCATGAGGCCGTTCGGCGCGGGCCCGCACGTGGGGGACCGCGCCAGCGACCTGCTCGACGGCCGGCTGACGCCGGCCGCCGAGCTGCAGGTGCGCACCCACCTGGGCTGCTGCCGCGAGTGCGCGGCGGCCGTCCACCGCGAGCAGCAGGTGCGCGCCGCGCTGC
>NZ_BAAHAF010000075.1:0-24436 GCF_054777815.1 Angustibacter speluncae
GGCTGGGCGCTCGCCAACTGGCTGCTCGACGCCGCCGTCCTGCTGGTGCTCGCCCTGACCATCGCCGCCTTCGTCGGCCTGCCGGCCGGACGCCGCAGCCGCCGCGCCGCCGTCGGTGTCGCCGTCACGGGCGCGGCCCTGTCGTGGCTCGCGGCGCTCGTGCTGGCCGTCGCCACCTGGGACGGCTTCCCCGAGGTCGCCGGCATCACCCTGCTCGGCCCGGTCGACACCGGCACCGCGTCGTCCGCGGCGCGCATCGGGCTCGACCTGCGCGTCGACGCGCTCGGCGGCCTGGTCGCCGTCGCGGTGACCACGGTCGCGCTGGCCGTGCAGGTCTACTCGGCGGGCTACCTGCGGCCCGGGCACCGCTCGCCGGACCCGGCCGAGGCCGACCCCGCACCGACCCGGTACCCGGCGTACGCGGCCACGGTCTCGCTGTTCACGGCCGCGATGCTCGCCGTGGTGCAGGCCGACGACCTGTTCCTGCTGCTCATCGGCTGGGAGGTGATGGGCCTGTGCTCCTACCTGCTCATCGGTCACCACAGCGAGCGGCCGGCGGCCCGGCGGGCGGCGGTGCAGGCGTTCCTCGTCACCCGGCTCGGCGACGTCGCCTTCCTGCTCGGCCTCGTGGTGCTCTACGCCGCCACCGGCACCAGCCGCATCGGCGACGTGCTCGACCGCGTCCCCCACCTGTCTTCGGGCACGGCGACGCTCGCGGCGGTGCTGCTGGTGGTCGGGGTGATGGGCAAGTCGGCCCAGTTCCCGCTGCACGGCTGGCTCCCGGACGCGATGGAGGGCCCGACGCCGGTCTCGGCGCTCATCCACGCGGCGACGATGGTCGCGGCCGGCGTCGTCGTCCTGGCGCGGTTCGACGTGCTGCTGCTGCGGTCGCCAGCGGCGCTCGGCCTGCTCGCGGTCGTCGCCGTCGTCACGATGGTCGGCGCCGCCGTCGCGGCGCTGCTGGTCGACGACGTCAAGCGGGTGCTCGCGTGGTCGACCGTCAGCCAGGTCGCGATCATGCTCGCCGCGCTCGCCCTCGGGACCTCGGCCGGACGCGCCGCCGCGGTGGCGCACCTCGCCGCCCACGCGGCGTTCAAGTCGCTGCTGTTCCTCGCCGCCGGCGCGCTCGCGCACCGGGCGGGCACGACCGCGCTGGCGCGGCTGCGGGCCTCCGGGCGCGGCGACGCGGTCGTCGGGGGCGCCTGGGTGGTCGGGCTGCTGACCCTCGCCGCGCTGCCGCCGACCGCCGCGTTCTGGTCCAAGGAGGGCGTGCTCACCGCCGCCGAGCACGCGCTCGGCGATCCCGGCGCCGCGCCGGGCTGGGTGGGCCCCGCCGTGCTGGTCGGCGTCGGCCTCACCTCGCTGCTCACCGGCGCCTACGCCGGGCGCCTGCTCGCGATCACGATGCGCGCGCCCTGGTCGCCGGTGCCGTCGCACGTGCCGGACGAGGACGACGAGGACGACTTCGGCCTGGTCTCCGAGCTCGACCCCGACTACGACCCCAGCCTGGACGACGCCCCCACCGAGCGGCAGCGGGTGCTCGCGCTGCAGGCGGCGGCCCGTCGCGAGGCCGCGAGCGCCCCGGAGGAGCCGTCCGCACCCCGCGTCCCGACCACCATGCGCGCGACCGTGGGCGTCCTGGGGCTGCTGACGGCCGCGGTCGCCTCGCTCCCGCTGCTCGGCGGCGCCGTCCTGGGCGACCTCGAGCTCGAGCTCGTCACCGCGGTGGTCGGCGCGCTCCTCGCCGTCGTCGGGCTGCTGGTCGGCGCGGCCCGCGGCCCCGAGGGCAGCCCCGACGTCGCCGACCGGGTCCCGGCGCGGGCCGAGGTCGTCGCCGCCCGCGGCTACGGCTACCAGGCCGCGCAGCACGCGCTGGTGGTGCGGCCCGTGCAGGCGCTCGCACGGCTGACCGCCGTGCTCGACCGCGACGTCGTGGAGGGCTACGTGCAGGCGCCCGCCACCGCGGCCCGCTGGGGCGCGGCGGCGCTGCGGCGGCTGCAGACGGGCGTCGTCACCACCTACCTGTCCTGGGTCGCCGGTGCCGCCGTGCTGCTCGGCGTGGTGGCCGTGCTCGCCGGAGGTCGCTGGTGAGCGCCGGGCAGACCCTGCTCGCGGCCTGCGGGCTCGCGCCGCTGCTCGGCGCCCTCGCCTGCCTGCTGCTGCGCCGCTCGCCCCGTACCGCGCTGGCCGCCGCGACGCTCGCCGCCGGCGCGTCGGCGCTGGCGTCCCTCGCCCTGCTCCTGACCGACCCGCCCTGGCGGCAGGCGGCCGACTCGGTCTCGCTCGACCTGCCCTGGGCGGGCGTGCTCGGCAGCCGCCTGCACCTCGGCTGGGACGGCATCACCGCCCCGCTGGTGGTGCTGAGCACCGCGCTGGCGCTGCTGTGCGTCCTCTACCTCGCCTGGACGACCGACGGCCGCGACGAGGGTGCGGACGCACCCTCGCCCGCACTGCTCGGCTGCCTGCTGCTCGTGACCGCCGGCGCGGTCGCCACCTTCACCGCGCGCGACCTGGTCGTGTTCTTCGTCGGCTTCGAGGCCGTGCTGGTGCCGATGTGGTTCGTCGTGGCCCGGTTCGGCGACACCACGGCCCGGGCCGGGCAGCGCGACGGCCACCGGGCCCGCGACGCCGCGGCCAGCCGCTTCGTGCTCTACACCGTCGCCGGGTCGGCCGTGCTGCTCGTGGGGCTGCTCGTGCTCGCCACCCGCGCCGGCAGCACCGACCTGGTCGTCCTCGCGCGCACCGCGCCGCAGCTCGACGCGCCGACCCAGGCCGCCGTCGCCCTGCTGCTGCTCGTCGGGCTCGGCGTGAAGGTGCCGGTGTGGCCGCTGCACTCGTGGCTGCCGCCGGCCCACACGATCGCCCCGACCGTCGGGTCGGTGCTCCTCGCGGGCGTGCTGCTCAAGCTCGGCAGCTACGGCCTGGTGCGACTCGTCGCAGGGCTCGTGCCCGACGGCCTCGACCGGTGGGCGGTGCCGCTCGCGGCGCTCGGCGTCGTCGGCATCCTCTGGGGCGGCCTGGTGTGCCTCGTCGAGCGCGACCTCAAGCGGCTCGTGGCCTTCTCGTCCGTGGCGCACATGGGGTTCGTGGTGGTCGGTGTCGCCTCGGGCACGCCGCAGGGGCTGCAGGGCGCGCTGTTCGGCGGGGTCGCGCACGGCGTCGTCACCGGCCTGCTGTTCCTGCTCGTCGGGATGCTGAAGCACCGCACGCACACCGCCGACCTGCACGCGCTCGGCGCCGGGCTGCGCGACCGCGCCCCGCGGCTCGGCTGGGTGCTCGCGCTCGCCAGCGCGGCCGGACTCGGCCTCCCGGGCCTGGCCGGGTTCTGGGGCGAGCTGCTCGCGGTCGTCGGGGCGTGGACGGGCGGCGCGGCGCTCGGCGGCACCGCGCGCTGGGTCGCCGCGCTGTCGGCGCTCGGCACCGCGCTCGCCGCCGCCTACCTGCTGCGGGTGCTGTACCTGGTCTGGCACGGTCCGCGCGAGCCGTCGCTCCCCGCCCTCGACGACCTGCACCGGCGCGAGCAGCTGCTGGTGGCGCCGCTCGCCGTCGGCAGCGTCGCGCTCGGCGTGCTGCCGTGGCTGCTGCTGTCGGTCACCGGCCCGGCGGTCCGGCTGCTGCTCGGGGGTGGCGGGTGAGCGTCCAGCAGGTCGACGCGGTCGCCGTCGCCCCGGTGCTCGTCGCGTCCGCGACGGTGCTCGTGCTGCTGCTCGTGCAGGCCGCGCGCCCCGGCACCCGGCTGGTGCTCGACGTCGTCGCGCTCCTCGGCCTCCTCGCCTCCGGTGCCGCGGTCGCGCTCGCGGGCGCCGGCCCGGTGCGGGCCACCTTCTGCGCCGCGGGCGGCGCCGGGGCGGCGCGGCAGTGCTCGTTCGTCGTCGACCCGCTCACCGTCGCGCTGCAGGTCGTCGTCGTGGTGACCGCGCTCGCCGTGCTGCTGCTCGCGCTCGACGGGCCGGGTGCGTCCGGCCGGGGCACCCGCGCCGAGCACCACGCGCTCGTGCTCGCCACGGTCACCGGGGCGCTCGCCCTGGCCGGCGCGCGCGACCTGGCCACCCTGGTCGTCGCCCTCGAGACGGCGTCGCTGCCGGTCGTCGGGCTCGTCGCGCTGCGCCGCGACGCGGTCGGCGCCGAGGCCGCGACGAAGCTCGTGCTGGTGTCGGTCACCTCGTTCGGGCTGCTCGTGCTCGGCGTCGCGATGCTCTACGCGGGCACCGGCACGCTCGCGCTCACCGGGCTCGCCGCGGCGACCGCCGGCGGCGCGGGCACCCCGCTGGTGGTGCTCGGTGCCGCCCTGGTGGTCGCCGGAGCGGGTTACAAGGTCGCCGCGCTGCCGTTCGGCCTCTGGGTGCCCGACGTCTACGCGGGCTCGCCCGTCCCGGTGGCGGCGCTGCTGTCGACCGTGTCGAAGGTCGCCGGGCTGTCGGCGATCGCGCTCGTGCTGGTGGTCGGGCTCCCCGGGGCGTCGGCGTCGTGGGCGCCGTGGCTCGGCGTGCTCGTGCTGGCCACGATGACGGTCGGCAACCTGGTCGCGCTCGTGCAGACCTCGGCCGTGCGGCTGCTCGCGTGGTCGACCGTCGCGCAGGCCGGGTGGGTGCTGCTGCCGCTGGTCGGCGCCGGCACCCGCGACGAGCGCGTCGGTGCCGCCGCGCTCTACCTGCTGGCGTACGGGACGGCGACCGCCGTGGCGTTCGCCGTGGTCGTGCTGGTCACGCGCCACCACGTCGCGGGCGCCTCGCACCTGCTCGCCGGCCACCGCGGTCTCGCGCGCCGCGAGCCGGTCGCGGCCGTCCTGCTCGGGCTCGCCCTGCTCAGCCTGGCGGGGCTGCCGCCCGGCGTCGCGGGCCTGGTCGCCAAGCTGGCCGCGCTCGCGCCGGTCGCCGAGGCCGGCACCTGGTGGCTCGCGGTCGGTGCTGCGGTGAACGTGGCGCTCGGCCTCGCGTACTACCTGCGCTGGACGGCCCTGCTGCTGCTCGCTCCCGTCGAGGGGGAGCAGCCGGTCACCTGGTCGGTGCGTCCGGCCGAGGGGGCGGCGCTCGGGTTCTCGGGCGTCCTGCTGGTCGCGTTCAGCCTGGTGCCCGGGCTGATGCTGCTGTCGTGACCGGCTCGCCGGCCGACCGGGCCGTCGCGCACGTGCGCGCGCTGTCGACCGGCGGCCCGGCGGACCCCTCGTGGACGGTCACGCTCGCGTTCCACCCCGACCGGGTCGGACCCGGCGGTGCGACGGTGGTCGAGGCGCTGGCGCGGGACGGCCTGTACCGCAGCCAGTTCGAGACCGGGACGAGCAACGGCGGCCTCACCGCGCACGAGGGCGGCGACCGGTGGCGCTGGGAGAGCAGGATCTTCGGCGGCGCCTACGACCACGGACCGGCCGCGACGCGGCCCGTCTACGGCGGGCTCGACGTCGACCGCTCGCCGTACGGCGCGTGCCCGCGGTTCGGCTCGTCGTTCCTGCGGTTGGCACCGGACACGTTGCCGCGCAGCACCTTCTGCCACCCCGACAGCGTGTTCGAGCCGCAGCGGTTCGGCGTCCACGACCGGACGGGGTCGGTGGCGGGCGTGGCGCGCGAGCACTCCCCGGACCCGCTCGACCACTACGTCGAGGCGCACGTGCACGGGGGCGTGCGGCTCGACCGCGACGTCCAGGAGGTCGTGCTGGACCCGTCGTTCGCGGGTTCCGCGGTCGAGGACGCGGCACGGCGCCTCGGTCCGCCGGTGCGGTGGACGCCCGGCCGCGTCCTCGCGGTCGCCGAGCTCGTGCGGCACGAGGCGTACCGCGGCCCGGAGCCGGTGGCGCTCGGGGTCGCGGTCGCCGCCGACGGCCGGCTCGACGCCCGGGTGGTCGGTCTCGCGGCCGCGGCGGGGCACGACCCGCAGACGGTGAAGCGGTTGTGGCACCTGGTGGCCCGGTACGGGGTCCCCGCCGCCCGGTAGCCCTCCGGGTCGTGGACGGGACGTGCGCCTGGTTGCATCGGGGTCATGCGCATCTTCTTCACCGGCGGCAGCGGCAAGGCCGGGCAGCACGTGGTCGCCCACCTGGCCGGGCTCGGCCACCAGGTCACGAACGCCGACCTCGTGCCGCTGGGCCACCCGGACGTCGCGGACCTGCGGGTCGACCTCACCGACACCGGCCAGGTGTACTCGGCGGTCGCGGGGCTCGCGCGGTTCGACGAGCTCGACCTCCCCGCGAAGCCCTCCTACGACGCGGTCGTGCACTTCGCCGCGCTGCCCGCGATCCTGATCGCCCCCGACGCGACGACCTACGCGACGAACGTGCTGAGCACCTACAACGTGCTCGAGGCCGCGACCCGGCTCGGCGTCCGCAAGGTGGTGTTCGCCTCGTCCGAGACCACGTACGGCATCTGCTTCGCCCAGGGCGAGCGCAGGCCGCAGTACGTGCCGGTCGACGAGGAGCACCCGACCGTCCCGGAGGACTCGTACGCGATGGCGAAGGTGGCGAACGAGGTGACCGCGCGCTCGTTCCAGGCGCGCTCCGGCGCCGACGTCTACGGCCTGCGGATCAACAACGTGATCGAGCCGCACGAGTACGCCGAGAGCTTCCCGGCGTTCCTCGAGGACGCCTCGCTGCGGCGACGCAACGTGTTCGCCTACATCGACGTGCGCGACCTCGGCCGGATGGTCGAGCGGTGCCTGCAGGTCGACGGCCTGGGCTACGAGGTGTTCAACGTCGCGAACGCCGACCTGTCGGTGGCGCTCACGACGGACGAGGTGTGCGAGCGCTTCTACGAGGGCGTCCCGGTGCGGCGCGAGATGGGTCGCGACGAGACGTTCTACTCGATCGACAAGGCCCGCCGGCTGGTCGGTTTCGAGCCGCAGCACTCCTGGCGCGACGTGCTGGCCGACCCGGGGGCGCAGAGCGCCTAGCCCTCGGCACCCCACCGCCCGAGCGCGGCGACCGCCTCGCGCAGAGCGAGGCCGCGGTCTGTGAGCGCGTAGGCCCGGGTGTTGTGGTGCAGCGGGAGCCGGCGCAGGACGCCGGCGGCCTCGAGCTCGCGCAGCCGGGTGGCGAGGACGTTGGTCGGCGCGCCCAGGTCGCGCTGCAGGTCGCCGTAGCGCTGCGGCCCGTCGAGCAGCCGCTCCACCACGAGCAGCGCCCACCGCCTGCCGACGACGTCGAGCGCCGCGGCCAGGTCGCTCACGCGGTCGGTGCGCCGTCCGGCTTCATCCAGAACGGCGAGTAGTGGTAGCCGTCCGGGTCGTCGAACTGGCGCTGGTACATGAACGGGTAGTCGTCGGTGTCGCCGACCCGGCCACCGGCCGCGCCGGCGCGCTCGACGAGCTCGTCGACCGCCTCGCGGCTGGCGAGGTCGAACGACACGGTGACCTTGGACGGGGTGCCGGGTCCGCCGACCAGCTCCTCGACGCCACCCACGCTCGCGTACATCTCGCGGCTGCCGAGCATGACGTACTGCTCGGGTGCGATCGCGAAGCACGACACGTTGTGGTCGGACATCTCGGCGTTCAGCGTCCAGCCGAGGGCGGTGTAGAAGGCGGTGGCGCGCTCGACGCTCTCGACCGGGCAGGTGACGAAGAGGCTCATGCGAGAACACTTGCAAAAAGCAAGTGCGAGGTCAAGGGCTCCCCGGGCGGAGCCGCCGCGGGTCGGTAGGTTCGTCGCATGGCGTCCGGCATGCAGACCGACGAGGTGCTCGCGCTGGTGCAGGACGTCTCGGCCCGGGTGGTCGAGCCGCGGTTCCGCTCCCTCGACGACGGCGAGGTGCACGAGAAGAACCCCGGCGACCTGGTGACGGTCGCCGACCGCGAGGCCGAGGAGCTGCTCACCCGCGCGCTCACCGCCGCCCACCCCGACGCCCTCGTGCTGGGGGAGGAGGCCGCGTCGGCCGACCCCCGGCTGCTCGAGCGGTTCGCGGCGGCCGAGCACGCCTTCACCGTCGACCCCGTCGACGGCACCAGGAACTTCGTGCACGGCTCGCCCGACCACGCGGTGATGGTGAGCGAGCTGCGTGCCGGGACCGTGGTCCGCAGCTGGATCTGGCAGCCGCAGCACCGGCTCGCGTACGTGGCCGAGCGCGGCGCCGGTGCGTACCGCGACGGCGAGCGGCTCACCACCACGCCGCCCGCCGAGGGAGCGCCGCTGCGCGGCACCACCTCGAACCGCGCGTGGGTCGGCCGCTCGCTCGGCGACCTGCCGGCGATGGGGCTCACCTGGGTCTCGTGCGGGGTCGACTACCCGCGCCTGGCCGAGGGCCGCGCCGACTACATCGTGTACCGCGGCGTCTCGCCGCAGGGCACGTTCCGCCGCGGCCTGCCGTGGGACCACGCCCCCGGGTCGCTGCTCGTCACCGAGGCCGGGGGAGCGGTGCTCACCTTCGCCGGCGGCCCCTACGACCCGCGCGAGCTGCCCCTCGGCGGCCTCGTCGTGGCGCCCGACCGGGCCACGGCCGACCTCGTCCGCGGACTCGTGCACACCCTGTAGGGCTGGGACGATCGTCGGCGTGCACCGCCACGTCAACGGCCTGAAGACCGCCGTCCTGCTCGGCGGCCTCGGCGCGCTCGTGATGGGCACCAGCTGGCTGCTGTTCGGCCGCAACCCCACGGCGCTCGCCATCGGGCTCGCGATCGCGCTGGTCACCAACGGCATCACCTGGTTCCGCTCCGACACCCTGGCGCTGCGGGCGATGCGCGCGTACCCCGTCACCGAGCAGCAGCAGCCGGCGATGCACGCGATCGTCCGCGAGCTCGCGCAGCGCGCGAACCAGCCGGTGCCGAGGCTGTTCGTGTCGCCCACCGACGCCCCGAACGCGTTCGCCACCGGACGCAGCCCGCGCCGGGCGGCGGTCTGCTGCACCGAGGGCATCCTCGGCCTGCTCGACGAGCGCGAGCTGCGCGGCGTGCTGGGCCACGAGCTCCAGCACGTCTACAACCGCGACATCCTCACCTCGTCGGTCGCGGCGTCGGCGGCGTCCGTCATCACGTTCCTCGCCTACGGCGCGATGTACTTCGGTGGCGGGGACTCCCGCCGGCCGAACCCGATCGGCGCGATCGCGGTCAGCCTGTTCGGGCCGCTCGCGGCGGGCGTCGTGCAGATGGCGGTCAGCCGCACCCGGGAGTACGACGCCGACGAGGACGGCGCCCGCCTCACCGACGACCCGCTGGCGCTGGCGTCGGCGCTGGCCAAGCTCGACCGGGGCACCGCGATGCGGCCTCTGCCGCCGCAGCGCGACCTGGTGAACACCAGCCACCTGATGATCGCCAACCCGTTCAGCGCCCGCGGCGTGAGCCGGTTGTTCGCCAGCCACCCGCCGATGGCCGACCGGATCGCGCGGCTGCAGGCGATGGCGGGGCGTCCTCCCGCCGCCTGACGCTCCGTGAGACGGACGTCTCACATCGCGGGCGCCGACCGCCCGGCCCGTGGACGGGGCGTAGCCTCGTGAGGTGGTCTCCGCCCGCAGCACCCGTCTCGTGACGCGTCGTCACGTCGACCTGCTGCGCGTGCACTCCGCGGCCTGTCGCGCCTGAGGCTCCCTGCAGCCGCACCGGCACCGGTCGACCACGACCCCTCCGGGCACCCGCAGACGACCCCTGCGCGCGGTCCCCTCCCGCGCGCCCCCCGACCCCGCGGAGGTCCCGCGACCATGAGCAGCACCACGACGGATCCCGGCGCCGCCGAGACCCGGCGCCCGCCAGGCCGTCCCACGTCCGAGCGACCCACGCGGTCGCGCTCGCACGGCCAGTGGAAGGTCGACGGCCGGCAGGACCTCAACGCCAACGAGGTCTTCAAGACGGCCGACGACGGGCTCAACGTCCGCGAGCGCGTCGAGACCGTCTACAGCAAGCAGGGCTTCGCCTCCATCTCGGACGACGACCTGCACGGACGGCTGCGCTGGTGGGGGCTCTACACCCAGCGCAAGCCCGGCATCGACGGCGGTCGCACCGCCCAGCTCGAGCCGCACGAGCTCGAGGACGAGTACTTCATGCTCCGCGTCCGCATCGACGGCGGCGCCCTCAGCACCGAGCAGCTGCGCGTGGTCGCCGAGATCTCCACCGAGCTCGCGCGCGACACGGCCGACATCACCGACCGGCAGAACGTGCAGCTGCACTGGGTGCGCATCGAGGACGTCCCCGAGATCTGGCGCCGGCTCGAGGCAGTGGGCCTGCAGACCACCGAGGCCTGCGGCGACACCCCCCGCGTGGTGCTCGGCTCGCCGCTGGCCGGCATCGCCGCCGACGAGATCATCGATCCCACACCGGTGATCGACGAGATCGTCCGTCGGTTCATCGGCGACCCCGAGCTGTCGAACCTGCCGCGCAAGTTCAAGTCCGCCGTGTCGGGGCACCCCAGCCTCGACGTCGTGCACGAGATCAACGACATCTCGCTGGTCGGCGTCGTGCACCCCGACCTCGGCCCGGGCTTCGACCTGTGGGTCGGCGGCGGGCTGTCGACCAACCCCCGCCTCGCCGAGCGGCTCGGCGCGTTCGTCACCGCCGAGCAGGCGGCCGACGTCTGGCACGGCGTGGTGCAGGTGTTCCGCGACTACGGCTACCGGCGGCTGCGCAACAAGGCGCGGCTGAAGTTCCTGCTCGCCGACTGGGGACCGGAGAAGTTCCGTCAGGTGCTCCAGGACGAGTACCTCGGGTACGCGCTGGCCGACGGCCCGCCGCCGGCCGCCCCCACCACCCCCGGTGACCACGTCGGCGTGCACACCCAGAAGGACGGGCTGCTCTACGTCGGTGCGGCGCCCACCGTCGGCCGCGTCAGCGGCACGACCCTCGCCCGCCTCGCCGACCTGGCCGAGGCCGCGGGCTCGCGGCGGGTGCGGCTAACGCCGCACCAGAAGCTGGTCGTGCTGGACGTCGACCCCTCCCGCGTCGACGACCTCGTCGCCGGCCTCGCCGAGCTCGGGCTGCGCACCGACCCCAGCCCGTTCCGCCGCTCGACCATCGCCTGCACCGGCATCGAGTACTGCAAGCTCGCGATCGTCGAGACCAAGGCGACCGCCGCCGAGACGGTGACCCGGCTCGAGGAGCGGCTCGCCGGCGTCGAGCTCGACCAGCCCATCTCCTTGCACGTCAACGGGTGCCCGAACTCGTGCGCCCGCATCCAGACCGCCGACATCGGTCTGAAGGGCCAGCTCGTGGCCGGCCCGGACGGCGAGCAGGTGCCCGGCTTCCAGGTGCACCTCGGCGGCGGCCTGGCGTCGGTCGAGCACGACGAGGCCGGGCTCGGGCGCACCGTCCGCGGCCTCAAGGTCACCGCGGACGAGCTGCCCGACTACGTCGAGCGCGTGGTGCGACGCTTCCTCGACGACCGCGAGCCGGGCGAGGCGTTCACCGGGTGGGCCCACCGCGCCGACGAGGAGGCCCTGCGGTGACCGCCGTGGCCACCGACCTGCGTCCGGTCGCCGAGCTGCGTGCCCTCGCCCTCGAGGGAGAGCGCAGGCTCGCCGACGCGTCGGCCGAGAAGATCGTCGAGTGGGCCGTCGAGCAGTTCGGCCCGCGCCTCGCCGTCGCGTGCAGCATGGCCGAAGCCGTGCTGCCGCACATGGTCTCGACGGTGATGCCCGGCGTCGAGGTGCTCTTCATCGACACCGGCTACCACTTCCCCGAGACGATCGCGACGCGCGACGAGGTGGCCCGCCGCCTGCCGCTCACCGTCGTCGACGTGACGCCGCGCCGCACCGTCGCCGAGCAGGACGCCGAGTTCGGCGACCGCATGCACAGCTGGGACCCCGTGCAGTGCTGCGAGATGCGCAAGGTCGCACCCCTCAAGCAGGCGCTGACCCGCTACGAGGCGTGGGCCACCGGGCTGCGCCGCGAGGACTCGCCGCTGCGCAAGGACACCGCCACCGTGCACTGGGACGCGAAGAACGCGCTGGTGAAGGTGAACCCGCTCGCCACGTGGACCCAGGACGACCTGGAGACCTACGTCTGGGACAACGACGTGCCGCTGAACCCGCTGCTGTCCCAGGGGTACCCGTCGATCGGGTGCGCGCCGTGCACCCGCCGCGTCGGCACCGGCGAGGACGCCCGCTCGGGTCGCTGGGCGGGCTTCGACAAGAACGAGTGCGGGATCCACAACATCTGATGGACGCCTACCCGCTCCTGCTCGACCTCGCCGGTCGACGCGTCGTCGTCGTCGGCGGCGGACCGGTCGCCGCCCGGCGCACCCGCGGCCTCGTCGAGGCCGGCGCCGACGTCGTCGTGGTCGCGCCGTGGGCGTGCGAACCGCTCGTCGAGCTCGTCTCCTCCGGCGAGATCACCTGTCACCAGCGCGAGTACGCCGGCCCGGACGACCTCGACGGTGCGTGGCTGGTGCACACCGCGACCGGCGACGCCGACGTCGACGCCCGGGTGCGCGCCGACGCGGAGGCGCTGCGGGTGCTCTGCGTCGACGCGGGGGCGGGCGCGGGCAGCGCCCAGGTGCCCGCCGTCGCACGCGTCCGCACGCCCGACGGGCCGGTCACCGTCGCGGTGAACGGCCACCGCGACCCGCGGCGCGCGCAGGCGGTGCGCGACGCCGTGGCACGCGGCCTCGAGGACGGCTCGCTGCCGCTGCGGACCCACCGTCCGCGGCAGGGCACGGGGTGGGTCGCCCTCGTCGGAGGCGGGCCCGGGCCCACCGACCTGCTCACCACCCGCGGCCGCACCCTGCTCGCCGCCGCCGACGTCGTCGTGGTCGACCGGCTCGGCGCCCGCGGCGCGCTCGACGACCTCGACCCGGACGTGCTGGTGGTCGACGTCGGCAAGACCGCCGGGCACCACCCCTGGCCGCAGCACGAGATCGAGGCCGAGCTGGTGCGGCACGCCCTCGCCGGCAGGGGCGTCGTGCGGCTCAAGGGCGGCGACCCGTTCGTGCTCGGGCGCGGCGGGGAGGAGGTGCTGGCGTGCGAGGCGGCCGGCGTGCCCGTCGAGGTCGTGCCCGGCGTCACCAGCGCCGTCTCGGTGCCGGCTGCCGCCGGGATCCCGGTGACCCACCGCGGGCTCGCCCGCGGGTTCACCGTCCTCACGGGCCACGACGACCTCGGCGCCGTGCCGACCGCCGGCGACCACACGCTCGTGCTGCTGATGGCGGTCACCGCGCTGCCGCGCTCGTGCGCGACGCTCGTCGCCGCGGGGTGCGACCCCGCCACCCCGGTGGCGGTCGTCGAGGACGGCTACGGCGAGGGCCAGCGCGTCACCACCGGCCGCCTCGACGAGATCGCCGACCTGGCGGCCGCGGTCGGCGTCCGCGCGCCCGCGGTGGTCGTGGTCGGCGACGTCGTCACCCTCTCGCCCGCCTGGCCACCACCGGTCGGTCGCTGACACCGGCCGCGCGGCGTGGCAGTGTGCCGCGCGTGGAACGTGCACCCCTGCGCGCGGCGGAGTCGGTCGCCGGCGCCGTCCTGGTCCTGGCCGCCGTCCCGGCGGCGTGGGCCGCGGTGTCGTGGCTGGGTGGCCGCCCCGGGCCCGGGACGGGCGGCGCGGTGGTCGTGCTGCTCGACGCCCTCCTGCTGCTCGTCGCCGGCGTGCTCACCTGGTGGCGCCCGGCGTGGCTCGCCGGCCGCACCTCGGCGGTGACGCTGGCCGGCCTGCTGCTCTGCGCCCTGCAGTGGGCGGTCGAGCTCGGCGTCGGCACCCGTCCGACCTGGCTGGTGAGCGTGGTCGGCCTGGTCGTGCTCGTCTGGCTGGCGCTGACCCTGCTGCCGCGCCCGGACGCCCCCGCGGTCAGGGCCGCAGACGGGCGTCCAGCCACGCGCGGGTGACCGCCCAGACCCCGCTCGCGGGGTCGAGGTGCTCGAAGTGGCCCTCGCCGGTGACCACCTCGAGCGCCACGTCGTCGCCCGCCGCGCGGGCGGCCTCGGCGTAGCGCTCGCTCTGCGAGGCGGGCACCCGGTCGTCCCGGTCGCCCGTCACGACCAGCGTCGGCACCCCGGTGGGCAGCAGCGCCGCCGGCGAGGTCACCGCCACCACGTCGTCGGGCAGCGGTCCCTCGCCGGTGCCGAGGAACGCGGCCACCGCACCCGACCCGAGCCGGTCGGCGTGCGCGGTGACCAGGTCGTTCACCCCCGCCTGGCTCACCGCGGCGGACGGCCGCACCCCCGGGCCGGCGCCCGCCGCGCCGGCCGGCAGCAGGTGCCGCGCCGCGGCCCAGAGCGCGAGGTGGCCGCCCGCCGAGTGGCCGACGACGGCGACGCGGTCGAGGTCGAGGTCGTGCCCCGGACCGACCTGCGCGAGCAGGTCGATCCCGGCGGCCACGTCGTCGAAGGTCGTGGGGAACCCGCCCCCGTTGCCGACCGAGCGGTAGTCGAGGTTCCACACCGCGTACCCCGCCGACACCAGGTCGGCCGCCACGTCGACCTCGAGCGAGCGGTCGTACGCCGACGACCAGAACCCGCCGTGCACCAGCACCACCACGGCCGCGCCGGCGGGGTCGGCCGGCAGCAGCAGGTCGGCCACCTGGATCTCGTCGTCGCCGTAGCGGTGCTCCGAGGTCGTCACGCCCTCGACGCTCTCACGCCGCCCGGCCGACGCGCCGCACCCGGCCGCGGCCAGCAGGGGCGCGGCCGCGGCGACGCGCAGGAACCACCGGCGGGGGAGCACGACCGGGGTTCGGAGCCGCGGGTCGTCCGGACGGGCGATGAGTTCCGGGCCGGACCGCGGTCTGATGGTGGAGCGGGGCCGGCCGGCCCCACCGGGCCCGAGGAGCCGACCATGACCGAGACCGGCACGGCAGCCGCCGTCGACACCCGCACGCTCGAGGTGCCCGGCGCGACCGTCACCTACGACGTCCACGGCGACCTGTCGTCGGGCACCACCCCGCTGTTCCTCATCGGCTCGCCGATGGACGCCACCGGGTTCGGGACGCTCGCCGGCCACTTCGCGGACCGACCGGTCGTCACCTACGACCCGCGCGGCACCGGCCGCAGCACCCGGCCCGACCCCACCCTGGAGCAGACCCCGGACGACCACGTCGTCGACCTGCACGCCGTCGTCGAGGCGCTCGGGGTCGGCCCGGTCGACGTGTTCGCCAGCAGCGGCGGTGCCGTCAACGCGCTCGCCTGGGTCGCCACCCACCCCGGCGACGTGCGCACCCTCGTCGCCCACGAGCCCCCGCTGGTCGAGGTGCTCGAGGACCGCGAGGTCGCGGCCGCGGTCGTCGAGGACATGCACCGCACCTACCACGCGCAGGGCATGGGCACGGCGATGGCGAAGTTCATCGCGCTCACCTCGCACGACGGCGTCCTGCCCGCCGACTACCTCGACCGGCCCGCACCGGGACCGGAGGCGTTCGGGATGCCCGCCGACGACGACGGCTCGCGCGACGACTCCCTGATGGCCCAGAACCTGCGCGGCTGCTGCCTGTACACCGCCGATCTCGACGCCGTCGCGGCTGCGCCGACCCGCGTGGTCGTCGCCGCCGGCGAGGAGTCCGGCGCCACGCTGGCCGCCCGCGGCAGCGCGGGCGTCGCCGCCCGCCTCGGCGAACCGGTGACCGCGTTCCCGAGCGACCACGGTGGCTTCCTCGGCGGCGAGTACGGCATGTCCGGCAAGCCGGACGAGTTCGCCGCCCGCCTGCGCGAGGTGCTCAGCGGTAGTTGACGAACTGCAGCGCGACGTCGAGGTCGCTGCCCTTCAGCAGCGCGATGACCGCCTGCAGGTCGTCGCGGCTCTTCGCGCTCACCCGCAGCTCGTCGCCCTGGATCTGGGCCTTGACGCCCTTCGGGCCCTCGTCCCGGATGAGCTTGGAGATCTTCTTCGCGTTGTCCTGGTCGAGACCCTCCTTGAGGGCCGAGACCTGGCGGTACTCCTTGCCGGACGCCTTGGTCTCACCGGTGTCGAGCACCTTCAGCGAGACGCCGCGCTTCACCAGCTTGGTCTGCAGCACGTCGAGCACCGCGGCGACGCGCTCCTCGGAGTTCGCGGTGATGACGATGGTGTCGCCGCTCCACCCCACGGAGGCGCCCACGTTCTTGAAGTCGTACCGCTGCGCGACCTCCTTGGAGGCCTGGTTCACGGCGTTGTCGACCTCCTGGCGGTCGACCTTGCTCACCACGTCGAACGACGAGTCGGCGGCCATCGGTGCTCCTCTCGGGGTGCGCGCTGATGCCGTTTCCGGGCACCGCGCCGGGCTTGCTATCCTTCCATCCGCTCGCCTCGCCGCGAGCACGGCAGCTTGCCCGAGTGGCCAATGGGAGCGGACTGTAAATCCGTCGGCTTAGCCTACGTTGGTTCGAATCCAACAGCTGCCACAGCACGAAGGGCGCCCCGCACGAGCGGGGCGCCCTTCGTCGTCCCCGGGATCACCCGGGGGTCAGCCGGTCAGGGCTGGGTGTACATGGTGGCGCCGGTGACCTCGTAGGTCGCGCCCTCGAGGTTCTGCGGCTCGAACACCAGCGTAAAGCCGTCGAGCACCACGGACTCGCCGGGCTGGATGACCTCGCTGAACAGGTAGTCGGTCTCGACCTGCTCGCCGCCCACGACGCCCGCGACGTCGAGGGTGAACTCGGCCGCGACGTCGCCCTTGTTGGTGAGCGTGACGTCCATGCGGGTGTCGGGGAACTCCGGGTCGCCGGTGACCTCGAGCTCGCCGAAGGTGACGTCGAGGTTCTCGGCCAGGATCGTCTCGGTGTCGGTCTCGAACCCGCCGATGTCGGTCGACAGCGACTCCAGGGACTCCAGCGACTCGGACGCCTGGTTCGAGGCCTCGTTGATCGCCAGGACGACGAAAACCGTCACCAGGATCGACACGATGATCGAGACGGCGCCGAGGACCGCGCCGACGACCGCCAGGCCCTTGCCGCCCGCGCGGCCCTTGTTGGCCTGCACGACCCCGACGATGCCGAGGACGATCGCGACCAGACCGAGGAAGGCGAAGAACCAGCCGCCGAAGGGGATCCACGACCCGAGCAGGGCGATGATGCCGACGACGAGCGCCGCGATCGCCAGGCCCTTGCCGGGGCCGCCGCTGCCCGGGGTGGCGTAGTTGCCGTAGCCGGCCTGCGGGTACGTGGAGGTCGCGCCGTACGCGGCGCCACCGGCGGCCGCGCCGTAGGCGGCGGTGCTGCCGTAGCCGCCCTGGTCGGTCGACTGGCCGTAGCCCTGCTGCTGGCCGTACCCCTGCTGGTCGTAGCCCTGCTGGCCGTAGCCCTGCTGGCCGTAGGCGGCGGTCTGGTCCTGCTGGCCGTAGGCCTGCTGCCCGTAGGACGGCTGGTCGTAGCCCTGGCCGGTGCCCTGCTGCTGGTCGGCCGGCTTGGTGAACATGTCCGAGCCGGACTGCTGGCCGGACTGCTGGCCGGACTGCTGGCCGGACTGCTGGTCGGGCTGCTGGCCGTAGGTGGGCTGCTGGCCGTAGGAGGGCTGCTGCTGCCCGTACGAGGGCTGCTGGCCGTAGGTCGGCTGCTCGCCGTAGGTCGGCTGCTGCCCGTACGACGGCTGGTCGGAGGAGCCCTGCTGCGGGTCCTGGTTCGGGGTGTTCGGGTCGCTCACGGGTGGATCCCTCTCGGAAGGCGTGCTGCCGGCCTGTGCTCCCCCTGGAAGGCCGGTCGGCCGGACCCGCTTCCCCCCTGGGACGGACCCCTCGTCCGCCGGCACCAGGGTAGGGCCACGGCGGTGCCGGCGGGTGCGCGTCCCTGTGGACGGACGGGCAGAACCGGGCCCGGCGCGGCCTGCCGGATCCGATTTCGCGGGCCCGTCCGCGGCCATGTACCCTTGCCGACGCACCGCCCCTTTAGCTCAGTCGGCAGAGCGTCTCCATGGTAAGGAGAAGGTCTACGGTTCGATTCCGTAAAGGGGCTCTCGGACGCTGGACGCGGCCCGCACGGGCCGCTGCCAGGGCCGCGGCGGGATAGCTCAGTCCGGTAGAGCAAGCGGCTCATAATCGCTGTGTCGCGGGTTCAAGTCCCGCTCCCGCTACCACGCCGGTCGGCACGGATTCGACTCCGTGCTCGTCCGGCAGGTACCCTGGACGGTCGGTGCGCCCCGTGCGCGCCCTCCGACCACCGAAGCACCGTTCCTACCGCGAGAGAAGGCTGTCCCGTGGCCAGCAAGAGCGCCGACGTCCGCCCCAAGATCACGCTGGCCTGCGTGGACTGCAAGGAGCGCAACTACATCACCCGGAAGAACCGTCGGAACAACCCCGACCGCCTGGAGATGAAGAAGTTCTGCCCCCGCGACGGCCGCCACACGGTGCACCGCGAGACCCGCTGACCGCAGCCTCCGGCCCGCACCGCGGGTCCACCACCTGAGCCGTCCCCGCTGCCGGGGGCGGCTCTCGTGCGTCCGGCAGTAGGTTTGGCGCCATGGCCGTGAACCCAGACTTCGCCGGGCGGGTCTACCCGCCCGAGGGCGTGTACGAGGTGAGCCGCGAGAAGATCCGCGAGTTCGCCGAGTCGGCCGCGGGCGGGCAGCCCCCGCACCCCGCGCACGTCGACCCCGAGGCCGCCCGCGCGCTCGGTCACCGCGACGTCGTGGCCCCGCCGACCTTCGCGATCATCCCCGCCCAGCGCAGCGACGCCCGGCTGGTGCGCGACCCCGAGGCGGGCATCGACTTCAGCCGGGTGGTGCACGGCGAGCAGCGCTTCGTCCACCACCGCCCGATCGTCGCGGGCGACCGGCTCCTCGCGACGCTCCACGTCGACGGCGTCCGCTCCGCCGGCGGGCACGCGATGGTCACCACCCGCACCGAGCTCACCACCGAGGACGGCGAGGCCGTGTGCACCGCGACCTCGACGATCGTCGTGCGGGGCGAGTCGTGACCGGCCCCACGCTCGGCTCGCTCGAGGTGGGCCAGGAGGTCGTGCGCTGGCGGACGACGATCGAGCGGGCCGACATGGTGCGGTACGCCGGTGCCAGCGGCGACTTCAACGTCATCCACTGGAGCGAGCGGGTGGCCCGCGAGGTCGGCCTGCCCGACGTGATCGCGCACGGGATGCTCACGATGGCCCGCGCCGTGCAACCGGTCGTCGACTGGGCCGGTGACCCCGCGGCCGTCCTCGACTACGGGGTGCGGTTCACCAAGCCGGTGGTCGTGCCCGACCCCGGGCAGGCCGTGGTCGAGGTGGTCGGCACCGTCGCGGTGCTCGACGCCGAGGCGGGCACGGCCCGCATCGACCTCACCACCACCTGCGACGGCGTGGGCGTGCTCGGCAAGGCCCGCGCGGTGGTGCGGCTGCCGGCCTGACGCCTCGGCTCAGGCGGGTGCGGGGCCGGTAGTCTCGCCCAGCCGGACGGTCGCCGCGAGCTCGACGTCGGCCACCTCGCCGCCGGCGAGCAGCGTGTTCAGCAGCTCGCCCGCCACCCGGCCCTTCTCGGCGCCGGGCTGCACGACGGTCGTGAGCCGCTGCCCCCACGGCTGGGCGATGCCGTCGAACCCGGTGACGCTGAGGTCGTCCGGGACGCGCAGGCCCAGCTGCTCGGCGGCCGCGAGCACGCCGAGCGCGAGCACGTCGCTGCCCGCCACGATCGCCGTCGGCCTGCGCGCGGGGTCGACGTCGAGCAGGGTGAGCGCGGCGTCGCGGGCGTCCGCCTCCGAGTTCGAGCGCACCTCCAGCACGGGCACCTCGCCGAGCACGTCCTGGACGCCGAGCGCGCGCTCGCGGGCCTCGGTGACGCGGGCCGCCTGCAGCCGCTCGGGCGGCACCGGGCCGGAGCCGCCGTCGAGGTCGAGCGGGAAGGTCAGCACGGCCACCCGGTGGTGGCCGAGGTCGCGCAGGTGCCGCGCCAGCTCGGCGCACGCCGCCCGGTCGGGGACGACGACGCGGACCAGCCGGTCGTCCGGGGCGCCGCCGGTGCCGACCATGGGCACGCCGCGGGCGTGCAGGTGCGCGACGACCGGGTCGTCGGCGAGCCCGCAGCCGGCGATCACGACGCCGTCGACGGCGGCGACCCGCTGCACCAGCACGTCGTCCTCGACCGGCTCGCCGGCGGGCGGGCGGGGGAGCAGCAGCATCGACGACGCCGACTCGTCGAGCGCCGAGGCGAGGCCGTCGAGCACCGCGGCGGAGTACGGGTCGCGGAAGGCGTAGAGCAGGCGCTCGGACAGCACGACGCCCACCACGCCGGTGCGGCCCTGGCGCAGCGAGCGGGCCAGCGGGTTGGGCCCGGTCCAGCCCAGGTCGGCCGCCGCGGCGACGACGCGCTCGCGGGTCGCGTCGGTGACCGGGCGGGTGCCGCTGAACACCACCGACGCGGTCGACAGCGAGACGCCGGCGCGCTCGGCGACCTGCTTCAGCGTGACTTGACCGGTGGGACGCACGGGGAGCACACTAGCGAATCGTTTCGACCGAAACGATTCGACGCAGGGACGGGCGCCTCCAGGGCGCCGGGAGGACGGGGTCGAGGTGGCAGGTGCGAACGGCAGCGGGCAGGCCGCTCGGACGAAGGTGCAGCCCACCCCGCAGGTGCGTGCCGCGCACCTGTCGGTGATGGCGGCGTTCGTCATGGCGGGCGTCACCTTCGCCACCTGGGCGTCGCGCATCCCCGACGTCAAGGACGCCCTGGAGCTCACCCCGTCGCGGCTCGGGCTCGTCCTGATCGCGATGAGCGCCGGCTCGGTGCTCGCGCTGCCGTCGGCCGGCTGGGTGGTGCAGCGGCTCGGCGTCGCCCGCACCGTGCTCGGCGGCACCGTCCTGGTCGCGATCGGCTTCACGATCGCGGGCACCGGCACCGCTGCCGGCTCGATCCCGCTGGTCGCCGCGGGGCTCTTCCTCGGCGGGCTCGGCGTCGGCAGCTGGGACGTCGCGATGAACGTCGAGGGCGCCGACGTGGAGCGCCACCTCGGTCGCACCGTGATGCCGCACTACCACGCGGGTTTCAGCATCGGCACGGTCGGCGCCGCGGGCCTCGGGGCGCTGGCCTCGTGGGCGCGGGTCCCGGTGGTCCTGCACCTGGTGCTCGCCTCGGTGCTGGCTCTCGTCGTCGTGGCGTGGGCGGTGCGCCGGTTCCTGCCGCACGTGCAGGTCGAGGAGGGGTCGGAGGAGCACGCCGCCCGCCGCCACCCGCTGTCGTACTTCAAGGAGCCCCGCACGCTGCTCGTCGGCGTCGTCGTGCTCGCCGCCGCCTTCACCGAGGGCAGCGCGAACGACTGGCTGTCGGTCGCCATCCGCGACGGCTACGGCACCGAGTCGTGGGTCGGCGTCCTCGGGTTCGCCGCGTTCGTCACGGCGATGACCATCGGCCGCGTGCTGGGCACCGCCTGGCTCGACCGGTACGGCCGGGTCAAGGTGCTGTGGGCCGCCTTCGCGCTGGCCGCCGTCGGCGCGCTGCTGGTGATCCTCGGACCTGCGATCGGCCTGGTCGCCGCGTTCGCCGGCGCGCTGCTGTGGGGCGTCGGCGCCTCCCTCGGCTTCCCGGTCGGCATGAGCGCCGCCGCGGACGACGCCAAGCACGCCGCCGCCCGCGTCTCGGTGGTGGCCTCGATCGGGTACTGCGCGTTCCTCGCCGGCCCGCCCCTGCTGGGCTTCCTCGGTGACCACTACGGCGTGCTGCAGTCGCTGTTCGTCGTCGTGGCGCTCACCATCCCGGCGCTGCTGGTCGTCCCGGCCACCAAGCCGCTGCCCGGCTCGGAGGCCGAGGCGAAGGAGCGCGCGGCCGCGTCAGTAGCCTGACCGGGTGCCCGCCACGCCCACGCTCGCCGAGCTGACCACGCTGCGGGTCGGCGGTCCCGCCGCCCGGCTGGTCGAGGCGCACGACGAGGCCTCGCTCGTCGAGGCGGTGACCGCCGCCGACGCGGCCGGCGAGCCGGTGCTGCTGGTGGCCGGCGGATCGAACCTCCTGGTCGCCGACGAGGGCTTCGCCGGCACCGTCGTGCTGGTGCGCAGCCGCGGCGTGCGGGTCGAGTCGGCCGACGCCTGCTCGGGCGCCACCGTCACCGTCGCCGCGGGGGAGCCGTGGGACGACCTGGTCGCGCGCGCCGTGGCCGAGGGGTGGAGCGGCGTCGAGGCGCTGTCCGGCATCCCGGGCTCGACCGGTGCGACGCCGATCCAGAACGTCGGCGCCTACGGCCAGGAGGTGGCCCAGACCGTCGCGCGCGTCCGCGTCCTCGACCGGGTGCTGCGCGGCGTGCGCACCTTCGCCGCCGCCGACTGCGGGTTCGCCTACCGCTGGTCGCGCTTCAAGGCCGACCCCGGACGTCACGTGGTGCTCGACGTGACGTTCCAGCTGCCCCTGGGCGACCTCGGTGCGCCCGTCGCCTACGCCGAGCTCGCCCGCGCCCTCGGCGTCGAGGTCGGGCAGCGCGCACCGGCGGCCGACGTGCGCGAGGCCGTGCTCGGCCTGCGCCGCGGCAAGGGCATGGTGCTCGACGCCGCCGACCACGACACCTGGAGCGCCGGCTCGTTCTTCACCAATCCCGTGCTGCCGGAGTCGTTCTCGCTGCCCGAGGGCGCGCCGCGGTTCCCCGCGACCGACGGGCGGGTGAAGACCAGCGCGGCGTGGCTGATCCAGCACGCCGGCTTCGACCGCGGCCACGGCCTGCCCGGCGCCGCGTCGCTGTCGACCAAGCACACGCTCGCCCTCACCAACCGCGGTGGCGCGACCGCCGCCGACGTGCTCGCCCTCGCCCGCGAGGTGCGCGACGGCGTCCGCGACCGGTTCGGCATCGAGCTCGAGAACGAGCCGGTGCTGGTGGGTCTGGAGCTGTAGCGCCACCGTCCGGTCTACGTCCGCCGGTGGAAAGTGACGGACCCGTCGGACCGGAACCGGTGCTCGTACCCGCGGTCGTGGACGCGGCGGTGGTGGAACCCGCACAGCGGCACGGCATCGGCGAGGTCGGTGCCCCCACCGGCCGACCAGGGCTTGCGGTGCAGCTCGCACCAGGCGTAAGGGCGGTCGCATCCGTCGGCGGCGCACGTGTGGTGCCGGGTGGCGAGCACGGTGCGCTGGGTCTGGGTGAACAGCCGCTGGGTGCGTCCGGCGTCCAGGACCTGGGAGGCTCCGCCCAGCACGACGGGCAGCAGGCCTGCGCCGCAGGCGAGCCGGCGGGCCTCGCCCGCGGTGAGCCGGTCGCCGGTGTCGAGACCGGCGGCGCGCACGGCGCCGACGAGGGTGTCGTGGTCGAGGGTGACGACGACGGTGGCGGCGACCTTGCCGTGCACGCGGTCGGTGGGCAGGTGCTCGAGCAGCTCGGTGAAGGCCTGCCCGGCCAGCCGGGCGCGGTGCTCGCGGTCGAAGCGCATCGCGCCGGTGAGCACTCCGGGGCGGGCCCGCCGGGGTGCGGTCATCGCGTCGACGACCTTGCGCAGGATGCTCCCCGCCAGGCTCGGCACGGTGAAGTGGCCGCTGACGGTGCCGTCGTCATTGTCGTGCAGGGTCAGCCGGGCGCGGTCGTGCGCGGAGTCCTCCTCCGTGCGCAGCAGGGCGTCCTCGTGGGCGTCGACCACGACCGGATCGGGCTCCACGGCTGCGAGCGCGCGTCGGGCGAGCCGCCGCAGCCGGGCGGGCGCGACCTCGCGGGCCTGCTCGACCAGATGCCTCTCGACCACGTCCCGCTGCTCGGGTGTCACCGAGGCGGGCAGCTGCGCGAGGGTGTCGACCACCACCCGGGCGTGCTCGGTCGAGACCTCGCCCGCGCAGACCGCGACCGACGTGACCGACGACGGCTCCTCCAGCGCACCAGCCAGTCGCAGCGTGCCGACCGCCGAGGCCCGGTCGGTGCGGGTGCGCGCGGCCAGCCAGGCGTCGGTGCCCGTCAGCCCCAGGTCGGTCGCGACGCCCGCGCCGTCGGCGGCCGACACCAGCCTCAGTCGCAGCGCCTCGACCCGGCGCGCCACCCGCGTCCACCCGGTGATCGCCGCCTCGTGGTCGACCCCGTCGACCGGACCGGCCAGCAACCCGTCGAGCAGCGCGTGCACCGCCTCGGCACCCGCCAGCACCGGGTGCTGCGGGACGGGTGCGAACACCACCGCCGAGGTCATGCAACCATCGTAGTCGAACAAGTGTTCGACCACAACCGATTTTACAAGCGTTCGACGTCAGTCGCGTCGACGTGCACCACGAGAGCAGGGTCAGGCTCTGGCCGCCCGCAGCAGCCCTGCGACGAGTTCGAGCAGCGCCGCCTCGCCTAGCCCGTCGCGGTCGGCCACCCGCACCAGCGCCTCGGCCGCCCGGGTCACGTCGGGGGCGATCGGAGGCCGCGAACCGGTGACGACGGTGCCCGCCCGCCGACGGCCCTCGACCAGCCCCTCCGCCTCGAGCTCGCGGTAGGCCCGCGCCACCGTCCCGGCGGCGACGCCGAGGTCGGCCGCGAGCGCGCGCACCGTGGGCAGCCGGTCGCCCTCGCGCAGCGTGCCGGCCGCGACGTGCCCGGCCACCTGGGCGCGGATCTGCTCGAACGGCGGGACCCCCGACGACAGGTCGATCTCCAGGCGCGGCGCGCTGCTCACGCGGCCAGCCCCACGGGGTCGGCGGCCCTGGCGGGCACCCGCGGCGCCGGGACGGCCGGCAGCAGCACGCCGGTCAGGACCGCCAGCGCGGCGGTCACCGC